>JAMOBD010000029.1 GCA_039908345.1 Magnetospirillum sp. WYHS-4 | reverse complement strand
GCTTGCGCGGCGAGAAAGGCCTGTCCCGTGCCGCCCTGGCGGCCAACCTGGAAGCGACCGAAGAGCGGGTGCGCAAAGGCGAGGCCGGCCGTTCCGGTTCCTTCACGCCACACGAACTGCTGGGCCTGTCGCGCTGCTTCGACATTTCCATCGACAGCCTGTTTCCCAGCCAGGAGTCGAGCGACCGACCGAACCCCCTGACGACACCGGAAGGCCGCGAGCTGCTCCGCCTGTTCAACGAAATCGCCGATCCCCGAACCCGAGTCCATCTGGCGGCCCTGTTCAAGCCCAATCTAGGGCATGGATTTCGCCGCGCCGCTTGCCGCCCACGGACTGTCACCCTTGGGCGCCTTCCATCCCGGGCCCGACGACGGGGTTCCCGGCGCGCCGGGCACGCTGGTGCTGGTGGGCGGGGTGGGGAATTCCTTCTGGGCCGCCTTCGAAGGCGCCCGCCGCGACGAATCCGACCCCCTGGACGCCTGGTCGCGCCGCGTCATCGACGGGGTGGCCCGCCAGGTCGGGGCGACGGCGCTTTATCCCTTCGAGGGACCGCCCTGGCTACCCTTTCAGCGGTGGGCCATGGAGGCCTTGGGCCTTAAACCTTCGCCGCTGGGCCTGCTGATCCATCCCGAACATGGTCTCTGGCTGTCCTGGCGGGGCGCCCTGGCCTTTGCCGAACGACGGGACCTGCCCCCGCCGCCGCGGCCCGATCACGCTTGCGACGCCTGTCCCGACAGGCCCTGTCTTCATGCCTGCCCCGTCGCGGCCTTCCGGAACGGGGGCTACGACATTCCGGCCTGCCTCAGCCATCTGAGGGAGATGCAGGGCGTCGAATGCCGCGAATGGGGCTGCCGGGCGCGGCGCGCCTGCCCCGTGGGCCGCGCCCACATCCATCCGCCGGCCCAGGCCCGCTTCCACATGCAGGCTTTCCTGTGGACTCGCGGGGGGGCGGGGTCGTAAGAATCGGGCCATGGGCATCCGGTCCTTCGTCAAGATGCACGGTCTCGGCAACGACTTCGCGGTTTTCGACCGCCGCGCAGGCGGCGGCGGATTCGCGCCCGCCCAAATCCAGGCCGTCGCCGACCGCCATACCGGCGTCGGCTGCGACCAGTTGATCGTGCTGGAGCCGGCCAGGGACACCCAGGCCGACCTGTTCATGCGCATCTACAACGCCGACGGCTCGGAAGCGGGGGCCTGCGGCAACGCGACGCGCTGCGTGGCTTGGCTGGTCATGGCGGAAACCGGACGGCGCGAGGTCCTGGTCGAGACCGTGGTCGGTCTTCTGGATTGCGAGGTTCGCGAGGATGGCCTGGTCGGCGTCGACATGGGGCCGGCGCGCCTGGACTGGCGCGACATTCCCTTGTCGGAAGCCCGCGACACCTTGCACCTGGGCATCGGCGCGGGCCCCTTGCAGGACCCGGTGGGAGTGAGCATGGGCAATCCCCACGCGGTGTTCTTCGTTCCCGATGTCCAGGCCGTGGACCTGGCGGAGCACGGCCCCTGCCTGGAGACCCACGCCCTCTTCCCCCAATTCGCCAACATCGAGGCGGCGCAGGTCCTGTCGCCGGGTGCCATCCGCATGCGGGTCTGGGAACGGGGCGCCGGCATCACCCGGGCCTGCGGCACCGGCGCCTGCGCCACCCTGGTGGCGGCGGCCCGGCGGGGCCTGACGGGCCGCAAGGCCGACGTGGTGCTGGACGGCGGGACCCTGGCCATCGAATGGCTGCCCGACGGCCACGTGCTGATGACCGGCCCGGCTGCGGTCGCCTACCGGGGCGAGCTGGACGAAAGCCTGCTGCCATGACCTGCGAGGCCATCGTCGAAATTCTCAGGCGCCACCAGGGGCCGCTCATGGCCAGGGGGGTAACCCACCTCGGACTCTTCGGATCGGCGGCGCGCGGGGACAGCAAGCCGGAAAGCGATATCGACGTGGTCGTGGATATCGCCGATCCCTCGGATTTTTCCCTGGTGGACCACGCCAGCCTTCGGGTGTTTCTTCGCGATATCCTCGGCAAGGAAACGGATGTCGTCGTAGCCGCCCACCTCGCGCCGGGATTCCGCAACCGGGTGGCTTCGGAACGGGTGGAAGTCTTCTGATGGACCGCTTGCGGGCTCTCGAACGGTTGGAACACATCCTCGATGCCATCTCGGCCATCGAAGGCTTCGTGACAGGCCTGGATCTGGGCGCCTACCGCGCCAACCGTCTCGTCCGGGATGCCGTCGAACGCAATATGGAGCGCTTGTCCGAAGCCTCGCGCCATATTCCCCACGAATTCAAGGAGACCCGCCCGGAAATCGACTGGCGCGGCGTAGCCGATATCGGCAACGTTCTGCGCCATGCTTACACCCAGGTAATCGATCACGAAATTTGGACAACCGTCAAAAGGGATCTCCCTCCCCTTGCCGCCGCGGTATCGTCGATGATCGAGCGCCTCCGGGCCAAAGAGGACGCTTCGCCATGACCGGCCCCGAGATCGTCACCCTGGGCTGCCGGCTCAACACCTTCGAATCCGAGGTCATGCGCCAGTTGGGCGAGGGCTTGGCCGACACGGTGATCGTCAACACCTGCGCGGTGACCGCCGAGGCCGAGCGCCAGGCCCGCCAATGCATCCGCCGCCTGCGCCGCGAACGGCCGGGCGTCCGCATCCTGGTTACCGGCTGCGCCGCCCAGCTTCATCCCGAGCGTTTCGCCGAAATGCCGGAAGTCGACCGGGTGCTCGGCAACGCGGAAAAGCTGGACGCCGGCTTGTTGCGCGGCGACGGCGAGATAGCCGTTTCCGACATCATGCGGGGGAACGAAACCGAGGCCCCGCTGATCGCCGGCTTCGAGGGCCGCTCACGGGCTTTCGTCCAGGTGCAGCAGGGCTGCGATCATCGCTGCACCTTCTGCGTCGTGCCGTTTGCCCGCGGCCCCAACCGCAGCCTGGAGCCCGAGGCCATCGTCGCCCAGGCGCGGACCCTGGTGGAAAACGGCTATCTGGAAATCGCGCTCACCGGGGTCGACGCCTCGTCCTTTGGGACGGACCGGTCCGGCCTGCCCAGCCTGGGCGGGCTGGCCCGCTTGATCCTGGAACGGGTTCCCGGCCTGGCGCGGCTGCGGCTCACCTCCCAGGACCCGGCGGCCCTGGACCCGGAGATCTTCCGCCTGCTGGCCGAGGAACCTCGCTTCATGCCCCACCTGCACCTGAGCCTGCAGGCTTGCGACGATCTGGTGCTCAAGCGCATGAAGCGCCGCCATACCCGCAGCCAGGCGGCCGAGGCCGTGTGCCGGGCGCGCGCCGCCCGGCCCGACGTCTCCTTGGGCGCCGACCTGATCGCCGGCTTCCCCACCGAAGACGAAGCCATGTTCGCCAATACCCTCGCCTTCGTCGAGGAATTCGGCCTACAGTTCCTGCACGTCTTTCCCTTTTCCGCCCGCGAGGGCACGCCGGCCGCTCGCATGCCCCAGGTGCCGAAAGCGGTGCGCAAGGAACGCGCGGCCCGTCTGCGCGCCGCCGGCGAGGCCCGATTGGCCCGCTGGTTGGCCGGGCGGGTCGGCGAAACCGTCGAGGTCCTGGTGGAAGAAGAAGGGATCGGCCGCTGCCCCTGGTATGCGACCGTGCGCCTGCCCTCCGGTTTGGCCGCGGGCCGCCTGGCGCGGGTGCGCCTGGCCGGAACCGCCGACGGCGAACTGATCGCGGAGGCGGCATGAACGGTTGGTTCTCGCGTCTGAAGTCGGGGCTGGGCAAGACCTCGTCCAAGCTGGCCGGGGGCATCGCCGGGGTCTTCACCAAGCGGCGCCTGGATCAGACCGCCCTGGACGAATTGGAGGAGTTGTTGATCGGCGCCGACCTGGGCGTGGCGACGGCGGCCAGCCTGGTGAAAGGCTTGGCCCGCAGCCGCTTCGAGCGCGAGGTGGATACCCTGGAGGTTCTGGAGGCCCTGGCCGGCGAGGCGGAAATCCTGCTCGCCCCCGTCGCCCGACCGCTGACCATCGATCCCACGCGCAAACCCCAGGTGGTGCTGGTCTGCGGAGTGAACGGCAGCGGCAAGACCACCACCATCGGCAAGCTGGCCAAGCAGTTCAAAGACGAAGGGCGTAGCGTGATGCTGGTGGCCGGCGACACCTTCCGCGCCGCCGCCGTCGAACAACTGAAGATCTGGGGCGAACGGACCGGCTGCCCGGTGCTGTCCCGCGAAACCGGCGCCGATGCCGCCGGGCTGGCATTCGACGCTTTCCAGCGGGCCAAGGCGGAAGGCATCGAGGTGCTGCTGATCGACACCGCCGGGCGCCTGCAGAACAAGGCCGGCCTGATGGACGAACTGAAGAAAGTCGTCCGGGTGCTGAAGAAGATCGACGACGGCATTCCCCACGACACCTTGCTGGTGCTGGACGCTACGGTAGGCCAGAACGCCCACAGTCAGGTCGAAGCCTTCCGCGACATGGTGCAGGTCACCGGGCTGGTGATGACCAAGCTGGACGGTTCGGCCAAGGGCGGTGTGGTGGTCGCCCTGGCCGATAAGTTCGGACTGCCCGTCCATGCGGTCGGCGTCGGGGAAGGGGCCGACGATCTGCGGCCCTTCGAGGCCCGCGCCTTCGCCCGCGCCCTGATGGGACTTGATTAGGAAGCCGCTACCAATCCCTCGCCGGACTCTGGCCGCGGCCATCCTCCCGCCAGTCCGGCGGCCGGTAGCCCGGATAGCCCTGGCGGCGCTCGGAACCTGGGTGGGGAAGCTCCCGCTGGCGGCGTTCCATGCCCGCCACGTTACGATGGGACCGGCGCTCGGGGCCCCCGTGGTCGGCACGCCGCCGCCGCCGATCGGGCCCGAAGAATTCCTGCGAACGGATGAAGACGCGCTGCCGCTCGATGATCGAGCGGATACGGGCATAAAGGAACTTGGCGGTGATCGGCTTGGCCAGGTACTCGGTCATCCCGGCATCGCGAGCGGCGATGACGTGGCGAATCTCCGTATTGGCGGTCACCACGATGATCGGCACGTAGGGGTCGGGCGAGACCAGATCGGTGCGGATCAGGCGCACCAGCCGCAGGCCGTCCAGGCCGGGCGACCAGTCGGTCAGCACCAGATCGGGCGGCTGATCCTTGAACATCGCGTAGGCGGCGTCATGGCTGCTCGCCTCGCGCACCGCGGTGATGCCGAAGGTCTTCAGGATATCGTGGATGATCCGGCGCATATAGGCGTGCTTCTCGACCAGAAGCACCTTCAGTCCCGAAAGATCATAGTCACCCATGCCATGCCCCCATGTCAGCCCCGTATCCAATATGACGCCGTTCGAGGTCGAAAAAAAGGCGGTATTTTTGCTGGGAGGTATGCGTCAGTAGCGCATGCGGATGACGATTTCCGTGCCCTGTTCGGGCAGCGGCACCGAGGCCGAACGGAAATCGGGGGCCGCGAGGATCGGCTGGACGTCGTTGCTGAAGGCGTAGCCTTCGAGCGGCAGGCCCAGCATTCCCTGGTCGAACTGCCCGTTGCCGTTCTCGTCGTGATAGGTGGCGGCCGCATAGACGCCGGGGGACAGATCGCGGAACACGGCGGTCACGCCGCCGCCATCGGCCTTCAGGACCGTGTCTTCCTTGAGGCCGTCGGGTTTAGGGAAGCGGGCCGCCGAGTCGTAAAGGGCGATGTGCACCTCGCCTTCCGTCGAGCGCAGATCGACGATGCGTACGCGCAGGTCGGCCGCCGTCGCCGGCAAGCCGGCGGTCAGCAGGGCGGCGATCGCAAGGGCGACGTACTTCATACCTGGATGTTCACATAGTAGCCGCGGGGAACGTCGGTGCGCGGCGGCGCGCCTCCTCGCAAGACCCGGTCCAGCCGCCCCAGCGCGCCGCGCAAGGCCGGAGAATCATCGGACTGGGTCACGGCGGCCCGGCTCCGGGCCTCGCGCGCCGTTTTCAGGCTGCTTCCGTCGCGGGCCAGTTGGGCCGTCAAGGCCTGGGGATTGAGGGTCGGCGCTTCGGTCATGGGGGCGAGCATAGACCCGAATGGTTAACGGAGTCTCTACGCCTGTCATCCGCAAAACTCCCCATCCGGATCGTGAGCGGCGAGGCGCGTCTTGGCGGCGGCACGGCCGCCGACCGCGTAGCAGTAGGCGCAGCCTTGCGGGCAACTGTCGTAGGAACCGATGTCCCGCGAGGCCCAACAGCCGCAGTCGGGCCGATGGGGCTTGCGCGGTACTGCCAGATCGCGGCCGGCCAGATCGCTCAGGCGGCGAAGATCGATGCAGGCTGCCGCCCCGACTCCTTCGGCCAGCAGGTCGGGCTGGGCGCAGACGGCGAGCCGAAGGCCTTCTTCCGCCGCGATGCCCGCCAAGTCCCGCAGCAAGGCCTGCTTCTCCCCGGCGGGCGGGTCCCACCACTCGAAACCGTGGACCTTGGCCGCCGCCCCCAGGTTGCGTGCCGTCTTGCGATAGATCTGGGCGACCGAGACGACCACCTCGTCGACCGCGCCCCCCAATTTCCCGGCCAGGCGGGCGAAGGTGGCGCGATGCCATTCGGGCGGCGTCAGGGAGGTGAAGACGATGGGGTCGTAGCGCCAGACGCCAGCCCTGGGCCCGAAGGCACGGGCGACATCGTGCAGGTGGGCGACGGCGGCATCGGGATCGATGGTGGCGGCATCCAGCGCCCGCGGATAGCCGGTAATCGTATACTGGACGACGAAGGGCCAAGCGGCGCGAATAGCCGCCAAGTTGGGCAAGAAGGGCCCCAGGTTGCGAGTCCAGAAGACGAAGCCGTCCACCGCGGCCGGGCTCAGGTCGACGGTGGCGGGCGGACCGCCGTAAGGGCTGGCGGTTCGGCAGAAGCCGGCCTGCAGTCGCTTCATCAGCCAGGGGCCGTAGAAGGCCGGGATGTCGGTCCTGTAGCTGGCGGAGACGATCATGGCGGAAATCTGCTATAAGGAAAGGCATGACCTTGTACCTCGAACCCCTGGAAAAAGCTTTGGCCAGTTTGGACCGGGGCTTGGTGCGCTTTCGCGGGGCCCCCGGAGACGAAGAATTGCGCGACGCCCGCATCCAGCGTTTCGAGTACAGCTTCGAGCTTTGCTGGAAGCTTCTCAAGCGGCGTCTGGAAATGGATCTGGCCGATGCCGGTGAGGTGGATGGCTACAGCAAGCGCCGGCTGTTCTGGATCGGGGGCGAGCGGGGTCTGGTGCGGGACGTGGAATCCTGGTTCGATTATCTGGCCAAACGCAACCTGACCAGCCACACCTACAACGCCCGGGAAGCCCAACTCGTCGCCGGCATCCTGGACCGCTTCGCGGAAGACGCCCGGCATCTCCTGAACCGTCTGGGGGCCATCGATGATTGACCTCCGCCCCGACCATCTGGAATTGGTGCGCGACATCTTGCGCCGCCATCTGCCGGGCCGCGAGGTCTGGGTCTTCGGCTCGCGAGCCGCATCCGGGGCCAAGCCTTACGCCGACCTCGACCTGGCCATTCTGGGCGAGGAGCCCCTGGCCCCGGTCCTGCTCGAGACCTTGGACGAGGCCTTCGACGAATCCGACCTGCCGTTTCGCGTCGATCTCCTGGACTGGGCGCGGACCGAGCCCGGCTTCCGCGCCGTCGTCGAAGCCCGCCACGCGGTCTTGCGCCTTTAGCGTCCAGCCCCGTTGCGGACCCCGAATCACAGGCTTATATAACGCCAGGCTCCGCGCTAGGGCGCCAGTCCGGAATTTGCCGAGAGAAGGAACAGGGATGTCATGAGCAAGGTTATCGGGATCGACCTCGGGACGACCAACTCCTGCGTGGCCATCATGGAAGGCCGCGACACCAAGGTCATCGAGAACGCCGAAGGCCAACGGACCACGCCGTCCATCATCGCCTTCACCGACTCGGGCGAGCGCTTGGCCGGCCAGCCCGCCAAACGGCAGGCGGTGACCAATCCCGAACGCACGCTGTTCGCCATCAAGCGCCTGATCGGCCGTCGCTTCGACGATCCGCTGACCAAGAAGGACATGGGGCTGGTGCCCTACCATATCGTGCGCGGCGACAACGGCGACGCCTGGGTCGAGGCGGACGGCAAGAAGTACAGCCCGTCGCAGGTTTCCGCCTTCATCCTGCAGAAGATGAAGGAAACCGCCGAAAGCTTCCTGGGCGAAAAGGTCACCCAGGCGGTCATCACCGTGCCGGCCTACTTCAACGATTCCCAGCGCCAGGCCACCAAGGACGCCGGCAAGATCGCCGGCCTGGAGGTGCTGCGCATCATCAACGAGCCCACCGCGGCGGCGCTCGCCTATGGCCTGGACAAGAAGGAAACCGGCACCATCGCCGTCTACGACTTAGGCGGCGGCACCTTCGATATCTCGGTACTGGAGATCGGCGACGGCGTCTTCGAGGTGAAGTCGACCAACGGCGACACCTTCCTGGGCGGCGAGGACTTCGACAAGCGCATCGTCGACTACCTGGCCGACGAGTTCAAGAAGGACCACGGCATCGACCTGCGCAACGACCGCTTGGCCCTGCAGCGCTTGAAGGAAGAAGGCGAGAAGGCCAAGATCGAACTGTCGTCCGCCGTGCAGACCGAGGTCAACCTGCCCTTCATCACCGCCGACGCCTCGGGCCCCAAGCACCTCAACATCAAGCTCACCCGCGCCAAGCTGGAGGCTCTGGTCGACGACCTGCTCCAGCGCACCATCAAGCCCTGCCAGCAGGCCCTCAAGGACGCCGGCATCACGGCCGGCCAGATCGACGAGGTGATCCTGGTGGGCGGCATGACCCGCATGCCCAAGGTGGTGCAGACGGTGAAGGAATTCTTCGGCCGCGAACCCCACAAGGGCGTCAACCCGGACGAGGTGGTCGCCATCGGCGCCGCGATCCAGGGCGCGGTGCTGAAGGGCGAGGTCAAGGACGTCCTTTTGCTGGACGTCACGCCGCTTTCGCTCGGCATCGAGACCCTGGGCGGCGTCTTCACCCGCCTGATCGACCGCAACACCACCATCCCCACCCGCAAGAGCCAGGTCTTCTCGACCGCCGAGGACAACCAGTCGGCGGTGACCATCCGGGTCTTCCAGGGCGAACGCGAGATGGCGGCCGACAACAAGCTGCTGGGCCAGTTCGACCTGGTGGGCATCCCGCCGGCGCCGCGCGGCGTGCCGCAGGTGGAAGTCACCTTCGACATCGATGCCAACGGCATCGTCAACGTGTCGGCCAAGGACAAGGCCACCGGCAAGGAACAGCAGATCCGCATCCAGGCGTCGGGCGGCCTGTCGGACGCCGACATCGACCGCATGGTCAAGGAGGCGGACAAGCACCGCGAGGACGACAAGAAGCGCCGCGACGTGGTCGAGGCCCGCAACCATGCCGAAGCCTTGGTCCATACCTCGGAACGCAACCTGAAGGAATACGGCGACAAGGTCGGCACCGCCGAGAAGGCGGCCATCGAGGAGGCCATCAAGGCGCTGCGTGAGGTCATGGACAAGGAAGACGCCGAGGAGATCAAGGCGCGCACCGAAACCCTGGGCCAGGCGGCCATGAAGCTGGGCGAGGCCATGTACAAGGCGACCCAGGCCGAAGGCGCCGCTCCCGAGGCGGGACCCCAGGCCGGCGGGAACGAGGCGGCCGGCGACTCGAAAGTGGTGGATGCCGACTTCGAGGAAGTGGACCCCAACAAAGACAAGAAGCGCTGAGGTCTCCCTCGGCGCTTCCTCGGCCGGGGGGGGCGGTAGGTAATGGCGATCGATCTTTACGAGCTGCTGGGTGTCGGCCGCAAAGCCAGCGCGGACGAGATCAAGAAGGCCTACCGCAAGCTGGCCATGCAGTACCACCCGGATCGTAATCCGGGCGATAAGGAAGCCGAGAAGAAGTTCAAGGAAATCGGGGCCGCCTACGAAATCCTAAAGGACGAGGAAAAGCGGGCGGCCTACGACCGCTTCGGACCCGCCGCCTTCGAACAGGGCGCAGGGCGTGGTCCCGGCGGCGGGCCAGGCGGATTCGGATCGGAATTCGGCGCCGGCTTCGCCGATATCTTCGAGGAAATGTTCGGCGAATTCATGGGGGGCGCGCGCGGACACGGCCCGCAGGCCAACCGGGGCCGCGGCAGCGATCTGCGTTACAACATGGAAATCTCGCTGGAGGACGCCTACCACGGCAAGAAGGCTGCGGTCAGCGTTCCCACCGGCGTCGCCTGCGAGGCCTGCAACGGCACCGGCTCGGCCGGCGGCCAGCCGCCGGCGACCTGCACCGCATGCCACGGCCATGGCCGGGTGCGCGCCCAGTCGGGATTCTTCACCGTGGAACGCACCTGCCCGGCTTGCCAGGGCACCGGCCAGACGATCCGCGAACCCTGCCGCAACTGCGCCGGCTCGGGCCGGGTGCAGAAGGAAAAACAGCTCAACGTCACCATCCCGGCCGGGGTCGAGGACGGTACGCGCATCCGTCTGGCAGGCGAGGGCGAGGCGGGGCTGCGCGGCGCGGCGGCGGGCGATCTTTACATCTTCCTTACCGTCAAGCCGCACCGCATCTTCCAGCGGGACGGCGCCAACGTCTATTGCCGTGTCCCCATTCCCATGGCCACGGCCGCCTTGGGCGGCGCCATCGAGGTGCCCGTCGTGGACGGCAGCCGCGCCAAGATCACCATCCCCGCCGGCACCCAGACCGGCCACCAGTTCCGCCTGAAGAACAAGGGCATGACGGTGCTGCGCTCGGAGGCCCGGGGTGACATGTTCGTCCAGGCGACCGTGGAAACTCCGGTCAACCTCACCAAGCGCCAACAGGAACTGCTGCGGGAATTCGAATCCGAAAGCAGCGGCCACAGCCCCGAATCCGCTGGCTTCTTCTCCAAGGTCAAGGAGCTGTGGGAAGATCTGAAGGAGTAGCTTTCCTCCGCCGAACCCCAGCCATGATATGCGTGCCTGGAGCGACAAGCCGATCCGATGGGGCACCGGGAAAATTCAGACCGCAACAACGCTGTTGCCCGCGGAGCCCGGCATCGCGACAATGGGAGCCGGAGAGCCCCCGTTCATGACCCATCGCCCCCCGCCCCGGAAGCAACGGAATCGCCTGGCCGCCTACCTGGGGCGGCTGGCCGGCGGCCTCCGGGGAGGGAGCGGGGATGCCCCGGACCTGCGGGCCGAGGTGGCGGATCTTCGGTCCCGACAGGAGCGTGTTGCCGAATACCTGGCCCTTTGCCAGGCGATGATCCTGGATCTCGCCCCCGACGGCCGGGTGGCGGCCATCAACCGGCGGGGCTGCGAAATCCTGGGGATGCCCGAGGACCGGATTCTGGGGCGGCCCTGGGTCGAGGACTTCCTGCCCGAGGCGGTGCGCGTCGGCGTCCGCGAGGCTCATGCCCGCCTGCTGGCCGGACATTCCGCGACGGCCGCCGATCAATATGACGTCCAGACCGCGGCCGGGGCCTGCCGCACCGTCGCCTGGCAGCATGCCGTCAGCCGGGACGCGAATGGCCGACCGACCGCCCTTCTCGCTTCCGGCATCGACGTCACGGAGCGCTGCCAGACGGAATGCACGCGACCGGAATCCGAACGCATGTTCCGCAACCTGTTCGAATACGCGGGCGACGCCATCTTCATTGCCGATCTGGAAAGCGGGCGCCTGCTGGATATCAACGAGCACGGGGCCCGGCAACTGGGATACGGCCGAGAGGAACTGCTCGGCATGACGGTTGCCGAGATCACCGCGGCCGGGAGCCGGGAAAAGCTGAAGCAGGTGATGCGCCAAGTCCGGGCCCAGGGCTGGACCCTGTTCGAACAGGTCCACCGACGCCAGGACGGCACCCTTTTTCCGGTCGAGATCAACGCTCGTCTGGTGGAGTACGGCGGGCGCATCGTCGCCCAGGGCATCATCCGCGACCTCACCGAGCGCAAACTGGCCGAGCGCAGCCTTCTCGAAGCCAAGGCGGAAGCCGAACGGGCCAATGCCGCCAAGTCCAAGTTCCTCGCCGCCGCCAGCCACGACCTGCGCCAGCCCGTGCATGCCATCGGCCTGTTCGCCGGCTCGCTGCTCAAGCGCCCCCTCGATCCCGAGACCCTGGACATCGTCCGCCAACTCGTCGCCAGCCTGGAAGCCTTCGAGACCCTCCTCAACAGTCTTCTGCATATTTCGCGACTGGACGCCGGGGTTCTGGTGCCCCGCCGCGGCGCGTTCGCCATCGGGCCGCTGCTCGACGAGATCGGCAACGAATTCACCCCCCAAGCCGCAGATAAGGGCATCGGGTTCCGGGTCGTGCCCTGCTCGCTCGCCATCGACAGCGATCGCGGCCTGTTGGGCCGCATCCTGCGCAATCTGATCGCCAATGCGATCCGCCATACGGCCAGAGGCGGCATTCTGATCGGCTGCCGGCGACGCGCCGGCGGTCTGGTTCTCCAGGTCTGGGACACCGGCGAAGGCATTCCCGACGACCAGAAGGGCGCCATCTTCCGCGAGTTCTATCAGATCGGCAATCCCGAGCGGGACCGGGAACGCGGACTCGGGCTGGGGCTGGCCATCGTCGACCGCCTGACCCGCCTGCTCGATCATCCGCTGGCGCTGAATTCCCGCCTGGGCAAAGGGTCCTGCTTTTCGGTGACCGTGCCGCTGGCCCAAGGCCCGGCCGAGGCGCCGCCACCTCCGGAACTGGCTCTGCCGACCACCGACAGCCGCCTCGATGGAGCGCGCGTCCTGCTCATCGAGGACGACCGCAATGTCCGCGAGGCGACGCTGATTTTGCTCGACTCCTGGGGTTGCCGGACGACGGCGGCGGCCTCGGCCGAGGAGGCCCTCGCCCTGGCGGCCGATTGGGTGGACCCGCCCGCCCTGGTGGTCGCGGACTACCGGCTGCCGGGCGGCTGGACAGGGGTCCAGGCCATCCAGGACCTGGGACGGCGCATGGGAATGCCGCTCAAAGGCGTCGTCATCACCGGCGATACCGATCCGGACCGCATCCGCGAAGCGACCCAGGCCGGGTTCAATCTGGCCTACAAGCCCTTGCGCCCCGCCCGCTTGCGGGCGCTGGTAACGCGCCTGCTAGCCAGTTGACGGCTGGTCGAGGGAAATCAGGCCCAGCCGGGTCGCCCTGGTGACGGCTTCCGTGCGGTTGGCGCAGCCCAGCGCGTCCATGACCGCCGAAACGTGGATCTTCACCGTTCCCTCGGCGATATCGAGCAAGCGGGCGATTTCCTTGTTGGAGCGCCCGTCGGCCATCAGGCGCAGGACGTCGAGTTGCCGCCGGGTCAGGTGCGGGCCGCCGCCGCGGAGAGCGAGGGTACCGGTACGCGATACCGGGCCGGCTTCGTCTTCGAGCAGGGTGGGCGGCAGGTAGACGCCGCCCGAAAGAACCAGGCGCAACGCCGCGACCATGACATCGACACCCGAAGTCTTGGGAATGTAGCCCATGGCGCCATTGGCCAAGGCCCGGCGCACGTGTTCCGGCGTCTCCGACCCCGAGACCATCACCAGAGGCAGATCGGGAAAGGACTGTGACAGAGCCTTGACGCCCGACCAGCCGTTCATGCCGGGCATGTCCAGATCCACCAAGGCGAGGTCCATGTCGGGATGGGCGGCGATCTCGCGCCGGATGGCTTCGAAGTTGCCGGCTTCGATGACCTCGACGGCGGTATCGAGTTCCTGCAGCACATGGCGCATGCCGCTCCGGAACAACACATGGTCGTCGGCTACGAGTATCTTCATGATCGTGCTACGGCATTCCCGATCCTGGACCGATTTTCCCCATCGTTGCGCGCAAACGGCAACGGACCGCCTTATCCGGTTGGCCTACCGACCGGTAACGCCGGGCTTCAACCGTTCAAGTCGAGGAACCGGTCGATATCCAGCTTGACCAGAAGCTCCTTGGACAGTCGGAAGACACCCAGGCTGTATTCCCGCCAGTGGGCTCCCAGGGTGGAGGAATTTTCTTCGTACAGATCGCGGGACAGGTCCATCACGTCGCCAATCCGGTCCACCAGAAGACCATAAAGCTCCCCGCCGTGGTCCACGGTGACGCAATAGGTCTGGGCGCCTTCCTTTTTTTCCTTGGGGGGGAGCCCCAGGCGGCTGCGCATGTCGATCACGGTGACGATGCGGCCGCGCAGATTGATCGATCCGGCGACCTCCCTGGGCGCCAGAGGAACCGGAAAAATGCGCTCGGGCATGATGATGTCGCGCACCCTCAGCACCGGCATGCCGAACAGCTGCCCACCCACGTACAGGGTGACCAGAGTCTCCTTCTCTTCGTGGAAAACAGCCACCGAACGATCGCCGGTAACGGGAACAACCTGATTCATGAATCCGCCTCTTCCCTGTCGGTTCCAGGGCAACTCTGCCCGGCATCCACCCCAATACCAAGCGAATCCTTCCATGGGCCGCCGCAAAGCGCAAAGGAAAAATCATGGACATCGCTTCATCCCCCTATTTTGCGCCAAAGGCCGCCTTGATGCTGCCGCAATCGGCCGCCAGGCTTCCCGTCGTCCGACCTGGACAATCGTTTTCAGACATCGAGGTATTCCTGCCATGAAGATCGTTGCCAAGGGTATGGCCGTCGCCGTCGCCCTCGCCTTTTCGTCCCAGGCCTTCGCCCAGGGTGCCACGCCCGCCACCCCCGCGACGCCGGCCCAGCCAGCCGCCAAGTCCGGCCAGACGCCCGGCGTGGACAAGCGCCAAGCGGCCCAGGAAAAGCGGATCGATCAGGGCGTGAAGTCCGGCCAGATTTCCGACCAGGAGGCCAAGCGCCTCGAAAAGGGCCAGGCCC
Organism: Magnetospirillum sp. WYHS-4; assembly: GCA_039908345.1. NCBI lineage: Bacteria > Pseudomonadati > Pseudomonadota > Alphaproteobacteria > Rhodospirillales > Rhodospirillaceae > Magnetospirillum > Magnetospirillum sp. WYHS-4. The sequence continues at coordinate 21,524 of JAMOBD010000029.1, read as the reverse complement.
GCATCGACAAGATGGAAGACAAGGCCAAGGCCGACGGCAAGGTGACCCGGAAGGAGCGCGAACGCCTCCAGAAGGCCCAGGACCACGAGAGCAAGAAGATCAACAAGGCCAAGCACAACAAGAAAGCCGCCCAGCCGCAGTAAAGCAGGCGGCGGATGTACCGGACTGCGGGCACGGGGGTCCTGAAGGCCCTCGTGCCCCCGGCGTTTCGTATGAGGCTCCGATGAAGTCGTATCCATTATTGGCGCTGCTTGCCGGCCTTATCGCGACGCCGGCCTGGGCGACGGACCCGGCCGACCCGGGAGAGCGTGCCGTCGCCAACGCGGGGCGCCTGAACGGCATCGCCCTGGCTTGCCGCGCCAAGGACGAAGCGGATCGCCTGCGCCTGGCGGTGATCGAGCATGCGCCCAAGCTGCGGGAGATCGGCGAACTGTTCGAGAAAAGCACCGACGCCTCCTTCAAGGAAGCCGCCACCCGCCCCTGCCCGCTGCCCGAGGCCTTGCGCATGGAATCCGCGGCCGCCGTCGAACGATTGCGCAAGATCTTCCCGCCGCCGGGATAATCATGCGCGTGCCGCGTCCAGGCGGTCCCGCAGGCCGGCAACGGTTTGGCGGAGGACCTGGATGCGCTGGTCGGCCTCGGCTCGCAACGCATCCTGCTCGGCGCGAAAGCCGGCAACCATCTCTTCGATGGCATCGCGCAAGGCCTGCACCGTTTCCTTGTAGCGGCCCAGGTCCTCGACGGTACCCGAGGTCGCCCGGTCCACCGATTCCTCCCGCCGGCTCCGCAAGGCCTCCAGTCGGTCGCGCCGTTCCTGGGCCACTTCCTTGAGTTCGGCGATCGTCGGAGCCATCTCCTCGACTGCTTGGCGCAGGGCTTCGGGCCGCGCATCGCGCAGTTCCTCCAGGCGATCCCGCAACGATTGCGCTTCGCCGCGCAGGACGACGATCGTGTCACGCTGGGCGGCCGTGGCCGCCTCGGCGGCCGGCCCCGTATCCTGGCGGATGCGTTCCATTTCCATCCGCAGGTCGCCGATGGCTTCCTTCAAGCGGGCGATTTCCGCCGCGGCCTCGGGCAAATCGCGAGGGTCATGGCCGGGAATCTGGCGTAGCGCGATTTCCAGGCGGGAAGGGGCCCGATTGCGAATGGGCGCCAGGCGAGCCCGGAGATTGACCGCGGGAGCGGATCTGGCCGGTTCGGTAGGCAACGGACCCCCGACCTCGACCACCGCATCAACTACCGCCGCGGTGCCATCGGCCTGGCGGACATCGGCGGTGGCGGTCAGACGGAAGGGCGGGATCAAGCGGTCGACGGCCAGCAGCAGCCGTAAAGCCGGGGCCTCCGGCGGGGGGACGTGCCAGAGGCCCCGGCCCAGGTCGGTACCGACATTGAACAGGACGCCCTCCGGATAGCCGGAAAGCCGCAGTCCCAGCAGACGGTCTCCCGGCTCCGTCAGGACGGGAAGAAGATCGAGGGGAAGGGAGAGGGCCGGCGCGCCCATGGGCGGCTCAGAACAAGCCGGGAGGCAGGCGCCAGGTGTTCTTACCCCCGCGCTTCGCCTCGTACATGGCGGCGTCGGCGGCCCGGTGGAGATCGTCGGCCGAAGCGCCGTGATCGGGGAACAGGGCCAAGCCGACGCTGGCGCCGATCCGCACCTCGCTGCCGTCCAGGTCGAAGGGGCGGTTCAGTTCGTCGATCAGGGCCTGGGCGAGCCGTCCCGCGTCGTCCACGGCCTTGACGTCGGCGAGGGCGACCACGAACTCGTCCCCGCCCACCCGCGCCGCCGTATCGGTGCTCCGGATGCGATCCGCCAGACGCCCGGCGACGCCCCTAAGCAGCAGGTCGCCAGCCTCGTGCCCCAGGGTATCGTTGACCGGCTTGAAGCCGTCCAGGTCGATGAACAGCAGGGCGGCCTTGGCGCCATCCCGCTGGGCCCGCGCCAAGGCCTGGCCAAGACGATCCTTGAGCAGGTAACGGTTGGGCAGGCCGGTCAGGACGTCGTGGCTGGCCATGTGGCGCATGGCCTCTTCCGCGCGGCGCCGTTCCGCCACTTCGTGGGTCAAGTCGCGGGTCCGCTCCTGGACCCGTTGCTCCAGGGTCTCGATCAGCCGCCGGAGCGCCGTGACATGGCGATTGTGATCGGTGATGTCGCGAGCTTCCATCAGGTAATGGGCGCCGATCTGGCCGTCGAAGGGAGTCAGGCCGATTTCCACGTCCACGGCGCGTCCGTCCAGGCGGATCATCTTGACGGGCAGCAGGGATTCCTCGCGCATCAGGGGGACGACGCTTTCGGCGAATATACCTTGGTAGTCGGGATGGAGAAACTCGACCACCTTGCGTCCGACCACTTCGTCGGGATTGGTGCCGCCCAGGATCTTCAGGCCGGCCCGGTTGACGAAGGCGATGCGATCGCCCTCGCAAAGGCAGATCAAGTCGAGGGCGTGGTGGACGATGTTGCGGAACCGCTGTTCGCTGCGATGGATAGCCTCCGAAAGCTCCACTTGGCGCGTCACGTCGCGGGCGAAGACGATCACTGCCGAGGGATCTCGTTCTCCGGCCAGGAAGACGCTGACCTGGACGCCCACCTCCGTGCCGTCGATGGCGATCAGCTTCAAGGGAAAGGGCTGGGTTTCGTCCACCAAGACGGCCAGCGCCTCGTCGACGGCCTCGGCGTAGTCGGGGGCCAGGAACTCGTGAAAGCGGCGCCCGACCAGATCGGCGGGCCGGGTGGCCTTGAGAATGCGGGCCCCGGCGGGGTTGATGGCCGTGACGCGATCATTGCGGCAGATGCAGACCAAGTCCGAGGACAACGCAAGAAACCCCAGATCGTCGGGATCCGACGATGCGAGACCGGCATCCTTTTCGGTGGCGACGGCGACGACCGACACTTGCGCGGCATCCTTATCCCCTGGCACAGGCTCTTCCTGGCCTCGCCATTGGAAAATCAGAGTGGCCGGAGCGGACGGGGGAGTCAATGGTTCACGAAACCGCGCCGCCACGCTATGATCGGCGCCGGGACCGTCAGCGAGGAGGGAAGACGTGGCCGATCTCCGCCGCTTAAGCCACTGGGACTACCGATTCCTGGACATGGCCAGATACGTGTCCGGCTGGTCCAAGGACCCCAGCACCAAGGTGGGCGCCGTGATCGCCTCGCCGCACCGGCGGGTCATCGCCACCGGATTCAACGGCCTGCCCAGTGGCGTCGAGGACACCCTGGAGCGCCTGCACGACCGCGATCTCAAGTACCAGATGATCGTCCATGCCGAACGCAATGCCATCCTGGATGCCCGGCAGAGCCTGCGCGGCTTCAGCCTCTACGTCTGGCCGATGATGCCCTGCGCCGTCTGTGCCACCATGATCATCCAGACCGGCTTGGCCGAGGTCGTGGCGCCTCATTCCGACAATCCGCGCTGGGTCGACAGCTTCCGCCTGACCGAGGAAATGTTCCGCGAAGCCGGCGTGACCCTGCTGATCGCCCACGATCTGCCGAATCCGCTGAACATGAAGACCGAAGGCTGAGGGGTTCCGAAGTCGTGGCGGACAAGCTACATTGTCGTCGCCCCGGGCGGGAACCGGCGGCGTGTTCAACACGGAGGGTATCCATGAGCAAGAAGATGGTGGGAGTTCTGGGCGCGGCGGCGGTCGTCATCCTGGCCGCCGGCCCCGCATTGGCCGACGAGTCGCTGGCGCGAGCCCAGGAAAGCCGGGCGGCGATCAAGGAGTTCGGGGAAGCCTTGCGGGGCAAACTGGTTTCCGCCCTGGAGAGCGGCGGGCCGGTCAATGCCATCGATGTCTGCCATTCCACCGCGGCCCAGATCGCCGCCGACATCTCGCAGAAGAAGGGGTGGAAGGTGGCCCGCACCAGCTTGAAGGCACGCAATCCGAAGAACGCGCCCGACGCCTGGGAGAAGCAAGTGCTGGTCAAGTTCGAGAAGCGCAAGGCGGCCGGTGAGGACCCTGCCACCATGGAAGACTACGCGGTTCTTTCGGACAAGAAGGGCGGCAAGGTCTTCCGCTACATGAAGGCGATTCCGACCGCCGAGAAGCCCTGCAAGACCTGCCACGGCGGCAAGCTGGCGGCCGACGTCGACGCGGCGATCAAGAAGCACTACCCCAAGGACAAGGCGCGCGGCTACGAATCGGGCGACATCCGCGGCGCTTTCACCGTCACTCAGCCGGTGAAGATGCAGTAAGGCGCGGCTGCGGCTTTTCCGCCCTCCCTCGCGGGGGCGGAAAAGCGCTTCCGGGCGGTTGACAGGGCGGGGGCGAGCCCTTATGGTGCGCGCCTCTTTCGAGGAGGATACCATGAGGGTCAGGAATTCGCTGAAGACGGCCAAGGCTCGCGACAAGGATTGCCGCGTCGTCCGTCGCAAGGGCCGCGTCTACGTGATCAACAAGAGCAACCCGCGCTTCAAGGCCCGCCAGGGCTGAGCCTGCCGGGTCGTTAAGCCGTTTCCGCAACCGCGCCTTCGGGCGCGGTTTCGTTTTCCCGCAGCCGCAGGATGCGCGATGGGGGAAAGATCAGGGCCACCACAGTGCCCTTCCCCGGTTCGGACCGGATATCCAGCCTGCCGCCGTGCAGTGCGATCAAGGCCTGGGTGAGGGGCAGTCCGAGTCCCGTGCCCCCATGGTGCCTGGTCTTGCTCCCGCCGGCCTGGCCGAACGCGCTCAATACCTTGGGAATATCCTCGGCGGCGATGCCGATGCCGTCGTCGGCGACCGCGATTTCCAGTCCTTCCGGCGTCGTCGCGGCCCGCAAGCGGATGCGCCCGCCCGCCGGGGTAAACTTGACCGCATTGGAAACCAGGTTCAACAGCATCTGCCGCAGGGCGCGTGGATCGGCCATCAACCCGGGCAGGTCGGGGGCAGCCTCCGTTACCAGGCCTATGCCGGCCGTTTCGGCGCGATGCCCCATAAGGCGGGCCGTCTCCCTGCACAAGCGGGCCGGCGACAGGGCCTCGGCGTGGATTTCCAGGTGACCGGCTTCCGCCTTTTCCAGGTCGAGGATGGCGTTCACGATGTCCAGCAGATGGCGACCGCTACGCTTGATGTCGTCGGCGTATTCCAGATAGCGCAGGTTGCCCACCGGCCCCAGGGCCTGAGTGGCGATGGCTTCCGAAAAGCCGATGACGGCATTCAGCGGGGTGCGCAGTTCGTGGCTCATGCGGGCCATGAAATCGCCCTTGGCCCGGCTGGCTTCGATCAGGCGGCGGCGCGTCCCGCGGGAGGCGAAGCCGAGGCGCAGGACCAATGCGGTGGCCAAGGCGGCCAGCAGGGCGACCAACACGACGGCACTCCTGAACGAGGTCGCGGCCGGCCGCGTATAGCCCCATCCCTGCCGGGGGATGCCGGCCAACTGCCAGGACCCGCCGGGGAAGGCGACTTCGGTCAGCAACGGGTCCTGTCCGAAGATCCGGTCGTCGCCGAGAAAGGCCGTTCCCTGCGCGCCACTGCCGTCGGCGCCGCGCAGGGCGAAGCGGCCGATCCCGTCTTCCGATTGCCAGCCGGCTTTGGCGAGTAGGGCCGGCAGATCCAGGATCACCGTGGCGAAGCCCCAGAAGGGCTTTTCGGATTCGGAAAGGTAGATGGGCTTGCGGCCCACCAGACCGCTTCCTCCCTGGTACAGGGCGACCGGTCCGGCCAGCCGGAAGCGGCCGTCCTCGATGGTCCTTCGCACGGTTTCGGCCTGGCCCGGCAAGGTTCGTAGATCGAGCCCCAGGGAAGCCTCGTTTCCCGGCCTCGGGTGGACATGGGCAACCACGGCGCCGGGCGCGAGTTGCAGGGCGCGGATTTCCTCGCGGCCATCGGCCATGGCCGCGACGAACGAATCAAGGGTGGCGCCGTCGCAGTCGGGGCAGGAACGGACGAAGGCCTCCAATCCATCGACGGCGGTCAGGTTGGCATTGAGCACCTGCTCCAGGCGGCTGCGCAAGGACGCCAGGCGTTCGTCGACCATGATCCGCTGGTGGGCGCGGTGTTGGTCGTTCTCCGAATCGTCGACGACCCAGCCCATCCCACCCACCATGGCGAACACCGCCATGGCCATGCCAACGGCAACGGCTTTTTCCCGCCAAGACAAGGCGTTGTTCATCAGGCCCCCGGAAGTCGAATTCGTCTAATCCCAAACCGGGAAATACACTAGCGACGAGGAGAATGCCGCGGTGTGATGGCCATCACATCGGACGGCGAAAGCGCCGTCGGGCCGCCGCGATGCCCGCCCGGTCCCGGCCCATGGCGAACAGGGTCGCGGAACGAGCCAGAGCCGCCACTTCCCGCAGGCAGGCGACGGCCCAACGCCAGCGGGACTCGCCGCCCCGGCCCTCCACGCGGCAACCTACCGCCGGAATTCCCAGGCGGCGGAAGACGAACAGGGCGCGGGGCATGTGGAAGGAATCGGTGACCACGACGGCACGGCGCCAGGCCCGTTCCTCCATCATCAGCCGGCAATGGAGGGCGTTTTCGAAGGTATTGGCCGACCGCGGTTCCTGGACGATGTTGCCGGCCGGGACGCCCTGGGCCAGAGCCAGGGCTGCCATGGCTTCCGCTTCCGGCCTCGCATGGCGGACGGCGCCGCCGCTGAGCAATAGATGGGGGGCCAAGCCCTCGCGGAAGGCGCGGACGCCCCGCGCCACCCGGCGTTCCAGGGCCGGGCTGGGGCTGCCGTCGGGGCGCAACGCGGCGCCCAGCACGATAATCACGTCGGCGGAAGAAGCCATGAACCGTTGATAGCCCTCGCGCAGCCGTGATTCAAGAGAGCCGCCCGCTCTGCTATCATGCGCCGCATGACGCGCCTCGCCTCGATCCTTCTGTTGCTTGTCGCGGCTCTGCCGACCTGGGCGGGCGAGGCCGGAACCGTGACCCGCCTGCGGGGCGGTGCCGAAGCCGTGACGGCCGGCGTTTCCCGGTCCCTGGAAGTCGGCATGGCGATCCGGGAAGGCGATCTGCTGCGTACGGCCCCGGACGGCCGCCTGGAAGTCGGCTTCGTCGACGGCACCTTGCTCACCCTGGGCGGCGCGGCGGCCCTGACGGTGGACGCGATGGTCTACGATTCGGCGGCCGGCACGGGCAAGGCCCTGCTGGGCGCGGCGGAGGGAGCCTTCCTTATCGCTACCGGCGCCATCGCCAAGCTGGAGAATCGTCCCTTTGCCGTCCGCACGCCCTTCGCCAGCATCGGCATCCGCGGCACCCGGTTCTGGGGCGGCCCGCTGGCCGGCATCGGTCCGCCCGCCGCCGGCGGCGAGGTCAATCCGATGACCTACGAACCCCTGCCGGCTTTCCGCCGGGTTGAGGAAAAAGGCTTCGCGGTCCTATTGATCGAGGGGCTGGTCTCGGTGATCAACGATGTCGGCACCGCCGACTTGCAGCCCGGCCAAGGCACCACCATCGCCGCCCCCGACGCGCCGCCCTCCGCCCCATCCCTTTGGCCCGAGGACCGGGTCCGCCGCGCCTTCGCGACGGTGGAGTTCCGCTAATCCCTGCGCCTGGCCAGCAGCCGGGTCACCGCCGCCATGCCCGGCCGGTGGCTGTCGAGACGCATGTCGGAGAAGACCTCGCATTCTTCCAAATGGAGGATTTCCGCCCCGGCGAAGTCGCCGCGGAGCAGGTCGGCCGAATATAGGCGTTCGGGGTCGGGCGGGCCGCCGGTGCCGCGCCCGGCCTGGCTGGGATGGAAGGCCACCAGCACCAGCAGTCCGCCGGGCACCAGGGCTTCCAGCATGGCCCGGTGCAGGCGCGGCCGGTCCAACGGTCCCAGGTGGAAATAGACGTCGGCCACCAGGTCGAAGGCCCGGCGGGGCCAGTCCCAATGCAGCAGATCGGTACAGAGGGCGTCAATGCCGACCCCTCGCGCCGCGGCCAGGGCCTCGGCCTTCCTCAGGGCGTTGGGAGAGGCATCCGCCGACAGCACGTGCAATCCCCGGCCGGCCAGCCAAACGCCGTTGCGGCCCTCGCCGTCGGCCACGGCCAGGGCCCGGCCGCCAGGCTTCAGCCTGTCCGCCTGTGCGACCAGGAAGGGATCGGGTTCGGTGCCGAAAATATAATCCGCGGTCGAGAACTTCTCGTCCCAGCCCATGGTCAGATGAGGAACAGGCTGTCGAGGGCCTTGAACAAGTCGTCGCCGAACGACGGACCCTTCTGGATGACGGGAATGTGCTTGGGCACCATGGCCAAGTGCTCATCTCCGGGGTCCAGGCTGGTGATGACCGCCAGGGGGATGTTGCGGGTAGCCGGCATGGCCGCCAGGCCGATGGCCAAGTCGATGCCGTCCAGTTCCGGCATGATGGCCGAGACCACCACGAGGTCCGGCTTGGTGCGCACGATCAGCGGAAAGGCCTCGAAGACCGTGGTCACCGTATTGACCCGGTAGCCGCACTGCTGCAATTCGCGCTCGACGAAATGGGTGGCGGTGCCGTGCAGCATCACCAGCATGACTTCGATGTTGCGCACCTCGATCTCGGCGGCGCTGATACCGATCTTGCTGGGCAGATCGCGCACCACCTGGGAGGCATCGCTGTCCGGGGCGAGGCGTCCCTCCAGCACATCGTCCAGACGGTCGATGAAGACCTGCAGGTCGTCCAGGGCACGGGGCGGCAGTTCGCGGGCGTTGGCGAGATAATCCTCCAGCCGGTAGGCCAGGGTGCCGATCAGGCGCAGCCCCACGTTGGCCGCCTGGGACCGGAACGCCAGGGCCGTCTTGCGAAAGACGGCCGTCAGTTCGGCGGGGTCCTTCCGTCCGTTGCGGACGGCGTCGAGGGCGACATCCAGCGCCCCGACACGCTCGCGCGCCTCGTCGATGAATTCCTGCCGCAACTCGCCGGCCACAGCCTCCACCCCCGAGGCGTAGACGCCGTTCAGGTCGTTGGCCATTTCCCTAGCCCTCCACCCACTATTCTGTCCGCAACCGGCGGCCGGCGCAATGGCGTTCGACGCCAAGGGAGTCTATATAAGAGGGCATGAACGATGGTGGGCACGATGGCGGCGGCGATCTGGAACGGCTTCTCGCGGAGGCCGGTTCCCCCTATTCCCCTGCCGGGGTGCGCGACATTGTCCGGGGCGTGCTGGCGGCTTCCACGGGCCGCGACGGCGATGCCTGGACGTCGCTGATCGCCGCCGGCTCCCACCCCGATCTGGAACAGCACCTCCTTACCCTCAAGGAGGATATGGCGGCCGGCTGGCGGGACGGACTGGCCGAGGGCGACCGCCATACCCGTCTGGTGGTTCTGCGCACCCACCTGGAAGCGCGCGGCCTGCATGGCTTCATCGTGCCGCGTGCCGACGAGCACCAGGGCGAGTACGTCCCGCGCCGTTCCGAGCGCTTGGCCTGGCTGACCGGCTTCACCGGCTCGGCCGGGGTGGCGGTGGTGCTGCGCGATCGCGCCGCCCTGTTCGTCGATGGTCGCTACACGCTGCAGGCCGCCGCCGAGGTGGACGGCGACGACTGGCGTATTCTGCATTTGACCGACCAGCCACCCGACCAATGGCTCGCCGAGGTGCTGGATCGCGACCACCGGGGCGGCCCGGCCGCGCCGCGCCTGGGCTACGATCCCTGGCTGCACACGCCTGAACAGGTGGAACGCTACAAGGCAGCCTGCGAAAAGGCCGGGGGGCGGCTGGTGCCCCTGGACGACAATCCCATCGATGCCATCTGGCGCGACCAGCCGCCGCCGCCCCTGGCTCCCGTGGTACCCCACCCGCCGGTCTTCGCCGGCCGCGACGCCGCGGACAAGTTGCTGGAGCTGGCTTCGGTTCTCGGCACGGAGCGTCAGGACGCGGTGGTGTTGACCGCATCCGATTCCATCGCCTGGCTGTTCAACATCCGGGGCGGCGACGTGCCTCATGCCCCGTTGCCGCTCGGCTTCGCCATCGTCATGGCCGACGCCTCGGCCCGCCTGTTCATGGACCCGCGCAAGCTCACGCCCGCCGTGCGTCGCCACCTGGACCCCATCGCCACCCTCGAGCCGGTGCGCGCCCTGGCCACCGGCCTGGCCCGCCTGGGGCTGGAAAAGCGGCGAGTGCGGCTGGACAACGCCTCTGCCAACGCCTGGATCGCCGACCGGTTGCTGGCCTCGGGGGCGGCCGTGGTCCATGGCTCCGATCCCTGCGCCCTGCCCAAGGCCCGCAAGAATCCGGCCGAACTTAAGGGCATTCGCGCCGCCCATCGACGCGACGGGGTGGCTTTGGTGCGCTTCCTCGCCTGGCTGGCCCGCGAGGCCCCCAAGGGCGAAATCACCGAAATGGCCGCCGCCCGGCACCTGGAATCCCTGCGTAGCGCCGACGGCAGCTTCCGCGGCCCCAGCTTTCCGACCATCGCCGGGGCGGGGCCAAACGGCGCCATCGTGCATTATCGTGCCACCGAGAAGACCGACCGCCTCCTTGAGCCAGGCGGCCTGTTCCTGGTGGATTCGGGCGGCCAGTATCCCGACGGCACCACCGACGTGACCCGCACGGTAGCCATCGGGACTCCGACCGACGCCATGCGCGACCATTTCACGCGGGTGTTGCGGGGCCATATCGCCCTGGCATCGGCCCGCTTTCCCAAAGGCACGGCGGGATCGCAACTGGACGCCCTGGCACGCCGCCCCTTGTGGGAAGCGGGTCTGGACTACGACCACGGGACCGGCCACGGTGTCGGCTGCTACCTGTCGGTCCACGAGGGACCGCAGCGCATCTCCAAGCTGCCCAACCGGGTGCCGCTGGAACCCGGCATGGTGCTGTCCGACGAGCCCGGCTACTACAAGGCCGGGGCTTATGGTATTCGGATCGAGAACCTGATGGTCGTCAAGGCGCTGGGCGTTCCCGCCGATGGCGAGCGGGAAATGCTGGGCTTCGAGATCCTGACCCTGGCTCCCGTCGATCGCGCCGCGATCGCCAAGTCTCTCATGAGCGCCGACGAGATCCTTTGGCTGGACGCCTACCACGCGCGGGTCCGCGAGACTCTCGGGCCCCTGCTGGACGCCGAGGCGGCACGGTGGCTGGAGCAAGCGACCCTTCCCCTGTAAAACCGCCTTCTATGACGTTAGTCGTGTGGACGGCCGCCGCAATCATCCTTATTCTCATTTCCGCGTCGCGTCATTACTTCAAGGGGGTCAGCCGTGTCCCGCCGGACCAATCATCCGCCGCCGTCCGATTTGCTGGCGGGCGGCATCGACTACGATATTCTTCCCGATCTGTTGGGATTCCATCTGCGACGGGCCCAGATCTCGGTATTCAGCCGCTTCGGCCGCGTCATCGCCCGCGATGGCATCACGCCGGGCCAGTTCGGCATCCTGGCGGTCATCGGCGGCAACGACAGCCTCACCCAGTCGGCCCTGTCCAAGGCCATGGGGGTGGAACGGTCGACCATGGTGGCGGTCATCGATTCGCTGGAGGGAAAGGGGCTGGTGGAACGTCGCCCGTCGCCCGACGACCGCCGGTCCTATGCCCTGGCTCTTACCGATGACGGCAAGACCCTGCTGGCCCGCCTGAAGCGCAAGGTGCGCGACCACGAACGACGGGTCATGGAGGATTTCACGGAAGAAGAACGGCGCCAACTGGTCGACCTGCTGCGCCGCGTCTGGGCCGGGTGGTGACGATCGCCCCTTACCCTCTTGATGGGGGGAGACGCGAGGCGTAGTCTCCCGTCCTTCTTGTTCCCACCTAGGTATGGGCCTCACGCCATGTCGTTTCTCGCCTCGCGCCTCGGGCGCATCAAGCCGTCCCCCACCCTGGCCGTCACCGGCAAGGCCGCCGAACTGAAAGCCGCCGGCCGCGACGTCATCGGCCTGGGCGCCGGCGAGCCGGACTTCCCGACCCCCAAGCACGTCTGCGAGGCCGCCAAGGCGGCCATGGACAAGGGCGAGACCAAATACACGGCGGTGGCCGGCACCATGGCGCTACGCAAGGCGATCGCCGCCAAGTTCAAGCGCGAGAACGGCCTGGACTACTCGCCCGAGCAGATCAGCGTCGGCTGCGGCGGCAAGCAGACCATCTACAACGCCCTGATGGCGACCCTGAATCCGGGCGACGAGGTGGTGATCCCGGCGCCCTACTGGGTGTCCTATCCGGACATCACGCTGCTGGCCGAAGGCACGCCGACGATCGTCGAATGCCCGGAAGCCAACGGCTTCAAGCTGAAGCCCGCCGACCTGGAAAAGGCCATCACGGCGAAGACCAAGTGGCTGATCCTCAATTCGCCCTCCAACCCCACGGGCGCGGCCTACACCAAGGCCGAACTGAAGGCCATCGCCGACGTCCTGATGAAGCATCCCCATGTCTGGGTGATGACCGACGACATCTACGAGCACGTGGTCTACGACGGCTTCGAGTTCGCCACCATCGCCCAGGTGGAACCCGGCCTCTACGACCGCACGCTCACCCTGAACGGCGTCTCGAAGGCCTATTGCATGACCGGCTGGCGCGTCGGCTACGCGGCCGGCCCCAAGCCGCTCATCAAGGCGATGAACGATATCCAGTCGCAGAGCACCACCCATACCGCCTCCATCTCGCAGGCGGCGGCGGTGGCGGCCCTGGAAGGCCCGCAGGACTTCATTCCCGAGCACAACGCCACCTTCAAGGAACGCCGCGACCTGGTGGCCCGCATGCTGAACGACACGCCGGGCCTTACGTGCCACGTGCCGGAAGGCGCCTTCTACGTCTATCCGTCCTGCGCCGGCGTGATCGGCAAGACCACGCCGGACGGCAAGGTGCTGAAGACCGACGAGGACTTCGTCACCTACCTGCTGGAAGCGGAAGGCGTGGCGGCGGTGCAGGGTGCCGCCTTCGGCCTGTCCCCCTACTTCCGCATTTCCTATGCGACTTCCACCGAGGCGCTGAAGGAAGCCTGTCTGCGCATCCAGAGGGCCTGCAAGGCGCTGAAGTAGGCCCGCCATGACGGGCAAGGACCTCGACCAGCAGGCGCTGCGCTACCACCGGGAACCCCAGCCGGGCAAGCTGACGGTCATGCCGACCAAGCCCTTGGGAAGCCAGCGCGACCTCGCGCTGGCCTATTCCCCCGGGGTGGCGGCGGCCTGCAACGCCATCGTCGCCGATCCCGCCACCGTCGCGGAGATGACCGTCCGCGGCAACCTGGTGGCGGTCGTCACCAACGGCACCGCGGTCCTGGGTCTCGGCAACATCGGGCCCCTGGCCGCCAAGCCGGTGATGGAAGGCAAGGCGGTCCTGTTCAAGAAGTTCGCCGGCATCGACGTCTTCGACATCGAGATCGCGGAAACCGACCCCGGGAAGCTGGCCGACATCGTGGCGGCGCTGGAGCCTACCTTCGGGGCCATCAACCTGGAAGACATCAAGGCTCCGGAATGCTTCGAGGTCGAGGCCGACCTGCGCCGGCGCATGAAGATCCCCGTCTTTCACGACGACCAGCACGGCACCGCCATCGTGGCCGGGGCGGCGCTAATCAGCGCCCTGGAAGTGGTCGGCAAGCGCCTGGACGAGGTGAAGCTGGTGTCGACCGGCGGCGGCGCGGCCGGCATCGCCTGCCTGAACCTGCTGCTCGACATGGGGCTCAGGCGCGAGAACGTGATTCTGGTCGATCACCTGGGCGTGGTCTTCAAGGGCCGCACCGAGCAGATGACCCCGCAGAAGGCCGACTATGCCGTCGACACGCCGGCCCGCAGCCTGGGCGAGGCCATCGACGGCGCCGACGTGTTCCTGGGCCTGTCGGCTCCCGGCATCCTGACCGCCGAGATGGTCAAGCGCATGGCCGGCAAGCCGGTCATCCTGGCGCTTGCCAATCCGACGCCCGAGATCATGCCCGACGTCGCCAAGGCGGCCCGGCCCGACGCGGTGATCGCCACCGGACGGTCCGACTTCCCCAACCAGGTCAACAACGTGCTCTGCTTCCCGTTCATCTTCCGGGGAGCCCTGGACGTGGGCGCCACCACCATCAACGAGGCCATGAAGCAGGCCTGCCTCAAGGCCATCGCCAACTTGGCCAAGGCGGAATCGGTGGAAGCGGTGGCCAAGGCCTACAAGGGCGAGGACCTGACCTTCGGCCCCGATTATCTGATTCCCAAGCCGTTCGATCCGCGTCTGATCGTCGAAATCGCGCCCGCGGTCGCCAAGGCGGCCATGGACAGCGGGGTCGCCACCCGGCCGATCGCCGACTTCGAGGCCTACCGCGAGAAGCTGTCGCGGTTCGTCTTCCGGTCCGGGCTTCTGATGAAGCCGGTCTACGAGCGGGCCCGCAAGGACCCGCGCCGCCTGGTCTATGCGGAAGGGGAAGAACCGCGGGTGCTGCGCGCCGTGCAGATGGCGGTCGACGAGGGCCTGGCCCTGCCGATTCTGGTGGGGCGCCCCGAAGTCATCGAAAAGCGCATCGAGCGCCTGGGGCTGCGCATCCGCCCCGGCCAGGACTTCGAGGTCACCAATCCCGAAGACGATCCGCGCTACGACCAGTACTGGAAGCTCTACCATCGCATCATGGAACGGCGCGGCGTATCGCCCGATCGGGCACGCGAAGTGGTGCGCACCAATTCCACCGTGATCGCCGCCCTGATGGTGGAAAGGGGCGAGGCGGACGCCCTGGTCTGCGGCACCGTGGGCCAGTATCCCCGGCACCTCGCCTACGTGCTGGATGTGATCGGCCGGGCGCCGGGGGTGCAGAAGTGTGCCGCGCTGTCCGCCCTCATCCTGCCCAAGGGGACCTTCTTCTTCTGCGACACCCATGTCAATCCGGACCCGACGGCCGAGGAACTGGTGGAAGCCACCACGCTCGCCGCCGACGTGGTGCGGCGCTTCGGCGTCACGCCCAAGGTGGCCCTGATGTCCTATTCCACCTTCGGCACCGGCGATACCGACAGCCCGCGGAAGGTTCGGGAAGCGGTACGCATCCTGTCCGAGCGGCAGCCGGCCCTGGAAGTGGAAGGCGAGATGAACGCGGATGCGGCACTCAACGAGGACCTGCGCCAGCGCATCTTCCCCTCGTCGCGCCTCAAGGGCCAGGCGAACCTGCTGGTACTGCCCAACCTGGACGCCGCCAACAACGCCTTCAACCTGTTGAAGGTGCTGGGGGACGGCCTAGCCGTGGGGCCGATCCTGATGGGCGCCGCCAAGCCGGTGCACGTGGTGACGCCTTCGGTCACCGCGCGCGGGCTGGTCAACATGACGGCGCTCGCGGTGGTCGACGCCCAGACCCATGCCGCCCGCAACGACCGCGAATGGTAGGAAGATGGGGGAAGACGTCAAGGCCCGTTTCCTGCAGGTATTGCACAATCCGGCCACGGCCTGGGTCATCCTGGTCTGTTCCCTGATTCTGACCGCGGCGGCCTGGCATATCTCGAATCGGTTCGTGCAGGAACGGGCCCGCGACCGCTTCCAGTTCCAGGCCCAGGACATCAAGGCGGGCATCGCGCGCCGGATGCTGGAATACGAAGCGGTCCTGCGGTCTGGCGTCGGGCTGTTCGCGGCTTCCGAGACGGTCGAGCGCGCGGAATGGGGGGCCTTCGTCGAAACGGCAGCCATCGATCGCTATTTTCCCGGCATCCAGGGGATCGGCTACAGTCGGATCGTTCCGCCGGACGCCAAGGCCGCCCATATCGAAGCGGTGCGGGCCGAGGGCTTCCCCAACTACACCATCCGTCCGGACGGCGAGCGGGAGGTCTATACCGCCATCGTTTACCTGGAGCCCTTCGCCGGCCGCAATCTCAGGGCCTTCGGCTACGACATGTTCTCCGAACCGGTGCGCCGCACCGCCATGGAACGGGCCCGCGACACGGGGCAGGCCGCCATGTCGGGCATGGTTACCCTGGTGCAGGAAACCGACCAAGACGTCCAGCGCGGCCTGCTGGTCTACCTGCCGGTCTACCGGGCGGGCATGCCGGCCGGGACGGTCGAGGAACGGCAGGCGGCCCTGGAGGGTTTCGTCTATGCGCCCTTCCGCATCAAGGACCTGATGCGGGGCATCCTGGGGGCCGGCATGACCGATTTGCATTTCGAACTCTACGATGGCACAACGCCGTCCGCCGAGACGCTGCTCTACGATAGCGATCCCGGCGGTCATCGCGATTTTGGCGACCCGGAACAACGGCCGGAATTTACCCAGACATCGGCCATCCAGCACGCGGGTCATGCCTGGACGCTCCATCTCTATACCCAGAAGGGCTTTGTGACCGCCGCCGAAGCCAGCCAGCCTCTGGTGGTCGCGATGGGCGGCGTGCTAATCGACCTTTTGCTGTTCGTCATCATCGCTTCCATCGCCCGCCAACAGCAGCGAGCCGAGGCACTAGCGCTGCGGATGACCGCCGAACTGCGCCACAGTCGGGAAGAACTGGCGGATAAGGCCGAGGCCCTGGCGCGTTCCAACGTGGACCTGCGGCAGTTCGCCTACGTGGCGTCCCACGATCTGCAGACGCCACTGCGCACGGTGACCAACTACCTGCAACTGCTGGACAAGCGCTACAAGGACAAGCTGGACGACAACGCCCACGAGTACATCGGCTTCGCGGTCGAAGGCGCCAAACGCATGTCGGCGCTGATCCGGGACCTGCTGGAATACTCCTGCATCGACGGCAAGGGCGGCGACATGAACCCAGTCTGCCTGGACGACGTGACGCGCCAAGCTCTGGACAATCTGCAGACCGATATCCAGGAGGTCGGCGCCCGGGTGGAAGCCGCCCCCCTGCCCCTGGTGGTCGGCGACGATATCCAGCTGGTCCGCCTGATCCAGAATCTGGTGGGCAACGCCCTGAAATACCGCCACCCGGACCGGTCGCCCGTGGTGCGCTTGGATTCGCGGCGCGAGGGCAACAAGTGGGTGATCTCGATCGCCGACAACGGCATCGGCATCGCGCCCGAATATTTCGAACGCATCTTCCTGATCTTCCAGCGGCTTCATACGGCGGACGAATACGAGGGCACCGGCATCGGCTTGGCGGTCTGCCGGCGCATCGTGGAACGCCACGGCGGCCGCATCTGGGTGGATTCCCTGGCCGGCGAAGGCAGCACCTTTCGCTTCACCCTGCCGGCGGGATAACCGGGAAATATGCGCATCAACGGGGGCAGGCATCGGGGGCGGAAGCTGGCGGCGCCGGAAGGACGCGACACCCGGCCGACGTCGGACCGCACTCGCGAGGCCGTGTTCAACGTCCTGCTGCATGGCATCGAAGGGCTGGATCTGGAAGGCGCGGCGGTGGCCGACCTGTTCGCCGGCACCGGCGCCCTGGGGCTGGAAGCCCTGTCGCGGGGCGCCGTCCGCGCCGTGTTCGTCGACGCCAGCCAGCCGGCCCTGCTCGCCGCCCGGCGCAACGCCGCCGCCCTGGGCGAGGTGAAGAACATCGTCACCTTGAGGCTCGACTGCACCCGGCTGCCGCCGCCCCCGGGCGCGGCGGGGGCGCCGCTGGATCTGGCCTTTCTCGATCCGCCCTACGAATCGGGCCTTGCCCATCCGGCCCTGCAAGGGCTCGCCGCCAAGGGCTGGCTGAAGGACGGGGCGATCTGCGTCGTCGAGGTGGCCGCCCGCGAGCCCTTCGCCCCGCCCAAGGGCTTCGATGCCCTGCAGGAACGGGTCTACGGCAGGGCGCGCGTGATCTTCCTGCGCTTCATACCAACCGGCCAATGACTTGACCGATTGGTACCCTTATTCTTGGCCCTCGCCGGGCGCTCGCTTGGCCGCGGCCTCAATGGCCGCTCGATACCGGCCAACGAGTGGCCGGTATCAATCCAGTTGGAAGACCAGCGCCTTGAGATAGGCGGTCTCCGGCAGGTGGGGATGCACCGGATGATCGGGCGCCGCCCCCGCCTGGCGGATCAGGCGGCCCGACCGGCCGGCCCGGCCGATGCCCGCCGCCGCCTCGTCCAGCAATTCGGCCGGCGCCACGTTGTGGGAACAGGAAGCGAGGAACAAAAAGCCGCCCGGCTCGATGAGCGGCGCCGCCAGGCCCGCCAGCTTGCGATAGCCCTTGAGGCCGGCCTTCAGATCCTTGCGCGACTTGACGAAGGCCGGCGGGTCGCAAGCCACGACGCCGAAACGTTCCCCGGCCGCCGCCAGGCGTTCCAGTTCCCGGTAGGCATCGCCGCGCACCGGCTTGCAGCGTCCGGCGACGCCGTTGGCCTGCGCGGCCCGGCGGACCAGGTCGAGGGCGCCTTCCGAACTGTCGACGATGACGGCCTCGGTGGCTCCGGCCGCCGCCGCCGCGATCCCGAAGCCGCCGCCGTAGCTGTAGACGTCAAGCATGCGCCGCCCCTTGGCCAGGGGGGCGACGAAGGCCCGGTTGTCGCGCTGGTCGAAAAACCAGCCGGTCTTCTGCCCGGCCACGGGATCGGCGAAGAAGACGAGCCCGTTCTCGCGCAATTCCACGGGCCCGGCGACGTCGCCCTTGGCGACCTTGACATAGGCTTCCAGCCCTTCCGCCTGACGGGCCGGGGTGTCGTTGCGCAGCACCACGGCGCGCGGCTTCAACACGGCGTCGACGGCGGCCAGCAGGGACGGCGACAAGGCTTCCATGCCCGCCGTGTTGACCTGCAGGACCGCCACGTCGCCGAAGCGGTCGACGATCAGGCCGGGCAGGCCGTCGGATTCGGCATGGACCAAGCGGTAGAAGGGTTCGTCGTAGAGCCTTTCGCGCAAGGCCAGGGCACGGCGCAGCCGGCCGGCCAGGAAGCCCTCGTCGATGGCGGCATCGGCGTTTTCGGACAGCATCCTGAAGGCGATCAGCACATGGGGATTGAAGGTCCCCACCCCCAAGGGCTTGCCGTCCACCCGGCAAAGCCGGGCCAGGCTGCCCGCCGGCAGCGCCTTGGCGGCGGCGTCCATGCGGATTTCGTTGGAATAGGCCCAGGGATGGCCGTGGCGCAGCCGGCGGTCGGCGCCGGCGTTGAGGAAAAGGCGGGAAAGGTTTGTCATCCCCCGCTTATAGCAGACTGAACAGCACCGGCAAGGTGGCGAAGGACATCATGATGCCCAGCCCCACCATGGCCGCCATCATCTCGGGCGCCAGGCCGGCGGCGATGGCCAGGGCGCCGGCGGTTATCATGGGGGCCATGCCGGCCTCGAAGATGGCGACCCGGGTGGCTTCGCCCGTCACGCCCAGCGCCGTCAGGGCGCCCAGGGCCAGCAGCGGCGCCGCCACCATCTTGATCGCGAGGCCCAGCCCCAGGGGCAGCATCTGCGACTTCGGCACCTTCAGGGTCAACTGGAAGCCGACCGCCACCATCACGACGGGCACCAGGGTGCCGGCGATCCGTTCCAGGGCGGCGGCGACGGGTTCCGGATAGGTCCAGCCGCGCAGCAGGAAGGCGGCGACCATGGCCAGGAAGGGCGGGAAGGTGACGATACGCCAGAGAATCTTTCCCGCGTCGGGTCGCCCCTCGCCGCCGTAGAAGGCGATGACGGTCGCCCCGTAGATGGCCAGGGCGAAGAAGCTGCCCAACTGGTCGTAGAGCACCGCATAGGGCACCCCGGCCTCGCCGAAGAAGGCCTGGACGAAGGGAATTCCCAAGAAGGAGGTATTGCCCAGCGTCGCCCCCAGCAACAGCCCGCCCACCACCTTGCGGTCCCAATGGAACAGCCGCGCCAGCCCCAGGACCGCCAGGGCGGAGACGGCCAGCATGACCCAGGGCAGGGCGATGGGCACCCAAAGATCGGCCGAAACCTCGAGCTTCGGCACCTGCACCAGCACCAGGGCGGGCAGCGAGACGTAGACGACGAACATGTTGAGGCTCTGTCCCGTGGTGGCGGGAAAGGCCGGCAGCCGACGAAGACCGACGCCGACCGCCATCAGGAACAGGACGGGGAGCACGTTTTCCATGGCGGCAGGATAGCCCAGCCGCGGCAATTCCGACAACGGGTACCACCGGGTTTGAATCCCAGACGGGTCCATGCTATATAAAATTGTCAATATGATGGATGATATTTTTTAGTTCTATTGACATTATTTCGTTGTACTAATCGAGGAACGTGAGGAAGATGCTATTGGCATTGGTTTGAATGGAGGGAGCGGTGTCCGAACCAGATCCGAAGCTTTGCTTTGTGATATCGCAGATAGGTTCCGAAGATAGTCCGGAAAGGGAACAGGCAGACGAGGCGTTTCTGTTGATCGAGCGAGCTGTCTCGCAATATAATTTTGAGGTTGTGCGGGCCGACATGGTTCCGGACCCCGGCATGATAACCCGTTCTATAATGGATATGATCAAGCGTGCAGATCTGGTCATCGCCGATCTTACTGGAGCTAATCCGAATGTATATTATGAATTAGCAGCAAGACACGCGATTAGAAAGCCAACAATTCAGGTTGCTTTGAAAGGAACAAAACTGCCATTTGATATAGCATTTATAAAAACAATTGAATATGACACATCATCAATGTCTGCTGGACTTAAATCAATAGAAAGAATTTCATCCGTTGTAAAGCATGTTATAGATAATCCAGTGAGCATCTCAAATCCGGTTTCTGATATAATCGACGGCATTTCTGGTTCAAGTTGCGAGTTATCTTCAGTGTGTGACCAGACATGGATCGCGGAGCTATTCGGTCGCAAGTCTGGCATTACACTATGTGGAACAGCTCTCGACAAATACTGTGGTGAATATATATCCTATAGGTATTCACCGTGGGCGATGTCATCCAGGAGATATAAAAAACCCATATTAGCAAGACACAATGTTATCGAAAATAATGGGAAAAATCTATCGATGACAGAAACAGGAGCAGATGAGGATGCATATTTTGGCAATATAATAGCAATGCAGGATGAAATGTTTTGCATACTATCAACCACCGATATATCTAGCTTCTCTCCAATTCTGCTGTTCAAATCAACACTGCCGCAGGTAGACGTTATATATGGTATTGACGCCTATATGTCATCTGGAGGTGGAAAGGTTATTTGTAGACCATTGGTTCTTGTTAGGATAAATAGCGGAGATTCTTGTAACAGAAGCGGAGGGGCATTCGACCTGAATGAGATCCCAGAAGATGTGGCAGAGCTATTGATTTCCGCTCCTACGGACGAAATGAAGATGATTTTCGAGCACAACGGAATTAATGTTGCAATGTCTTATCTTTGCATACCACGGAATCCAGAATAGAGCGTTATATATCGCAATATCATATCGCACCCAGTTCTGTGGCAACACATTAACTGTACAGAGAGGGTGTACAGAGAGGGTAATCGGCTACCATTGCCGCGCCTGGGGCAGGCCGATCCGGAGATGGCCGATACCTTCCTCCGCCGCCTGACCCGGTGGATGGAACCCGGCTCCCGCGACGCCGTCCTGGGGGGCCCGTTGCCGGAGCCCCGGCCGCTCGGAGTGTTGGCGGAAGCCGCCGGGACGGACGGCGATGGCGATGCCGCCCGCCGGAACCTCCCGTCCGTCACCGAACCGCCCACCACCGAACCCCCCACCGCCGGCTCTCCCGACGCTCCGGCGCCCTCCTCCGACCGGCCCCACGTCCGGGCCGACATCGACGTCTTCCCCAACTTGAACAGTGCCCGAGAAAAAGCTGTTCTGTAACAGACTGTTACGGAGTGGCACGGGTTTGTTAGCACTACATTCCGGGGTGGCGGGGTTTCAGGTGGGGGTTTCGTGGTGG
>JAMOBD010000028.1 GCA_039908345.1 Magnetospirillum sp. WYHS-4 | reverse complement strand
GTTGCGGCTGGACCCCGGTTCCCTATCGGCTACAATTTCCGGACAGCAAAATCGGGACGATGAATGAGTTGCGGCTGGACCCCGGTTCCCTATCGGCTACAATCAAAACCACGGTGACCAGCACTAGCGTCAAGTTGCGGCTGGACCCCGGTTCCCTATCGGCTACAATCCATGGGGCCGCCTCGTCCGGTCTGGCACAGTTGCGGCTGGACCCCGGTTCCCTATCGGCTACAATGATCACGCCGACAAGGCCGTCCCCCCAGGCGTTGCGGCTGGACCCCGGTTCCCTATCGGCTACAATCCGCTCGCGGCGATCGGCGACGCCCGGATCGTTGCGGCTGGACCCCGGTTCCCTATCGGCTACAATGGGCGCCTGGGGATACCTGGGATGTTTTGTTGCGGCTGGACCCCGGTTCCCTATCGGCTACAATGCTGCACTGCGACGGGGTGGACGGCAGTACGTTGCGGCTGGACCCCGGTTCCCTATCGGCTACAATAGCGGCGATCAGGGCGCGGCCACGGCTAGCGTTGCGGCTGGACCCCGGTTCCCTATCGGCTACAATTGGCCGCCGCCCCGCCGTGGCCGCAAGCAGTTGCGGCTGGACCCCGGTTCCCTATCGGCTACAATCCCCGGTTCGGTTGGGATGCCGGCACCCATGTTGCGGCTGGACCCCGGTTCCCTATCGGCTACAATCTGCGCTGTTATGTCCTGATCGGCTTCCCGGTTGCGGCTGGACCCCGGTTCCCTATCGGCTACAATCACCATCGGCGCCAGACCGCACGCTGGAAGTTGCGGCTGGACCCCGGTTCCCTATCGGCTACAATAAGGTTGACCAGTTCACCAAGGGTTTGTGGGTTGCGGCTGGACCCCGGTTCCCTATCGGCTACAATGGCGCGGTGAAGACGGCGGCGAAAGCCATCGTTGCGGCTGGACCCCGGTTCCCTATCGGCTACAATGGAGGCGGATGATGGGTCGGTACCCTGGTAGTTGCGGCTGGACCCCGGTTCCCTATCGGCTACAATCCGGCCATCGGCCGGGCGGTGGACGTCCGCGTTGCGGCTGGACCCCGGTTCCCTATCGGCTACAATTCCGGACGGAAATGGACGGCATGATCCCGGTTGCGGCTGGACCCCGGTTCCCTATCGGCTACAATATCGGCGGCGGAACCCCACTTTCCCTGGTCGTTGCGGCTGGACCCCGGTTCCCTATCGGCTACAATCAACCGGCCTGGTGGCCAACCGCATGTGATGTTGCGGCTGGACCCCGGTTCCCTATCGGCTACAATCCAGCGGTAGATGTGGCCGACCGACTTGCCGTTGCGGCTGGACCCCGGTTCCCTATCGGCTACAATACAACGAGAAGACGCGAAGGCACCTGTACGGTTGCGGCTGGACCCCGGTTCCCTATCGGCTACAATTTGCCCGGCTTGGCCCAGATCGGGCTATCGGGTTGCGGCTGGACCCCGGTTCCCTATCGGCTACAGTTGCGGCTGGACCCCGGTTCCCTATCGGCTACAATACAAACCCTTGCAACGCCCTGGAAACAGGGCGTTTTTTTTGGCCGTGCGGGGTGAAAAACAGGAGGGCATGGGTCAGAACAGGGCCAGTTGCTCGGGTTTTTTCGGATTGGCTTCGCGACCGCGTCCGACGAAGGAGATGCTTTGCTCGAACTGCTTGTCGGTGAAGAAGACGATGCTGACCTTGCCCGCCTTGGGCACGGACTTCTCGATAGCCTTGACGTGGGTTTCCGCCTGTTCCCGCCCGGTACAGAAACGCAGATAGACGGAAAACTGGCTCATCTCGAAGCCCCGGTCGAGCAGGAAATTGCGGAAACGGGTCGCCCGCCCCCGTTCCTCGCGGGTCCCCACCGGCAGATCGAACAACACCATCATCCACATCAGGCGGTATCCCGATAGAGCCGTCATGCCTCCGGCCTGCTCTCACCCCAGGCCGCCAGGTCCAGGGGCGGCGGTGGGTCCGGCAGGTCAAGCTCGGGCGAGCCGCTCTCGAAGGAGCGCGCCACCGACAGGGCCAGCCGTTCCAGGCACGCCGCCAGGGGCGTCCGGCCCTCCGCCGTCGGCAGATCGGCCCAGGACAGTCCCGCCAAGATCCGCTTGCTGTCGCGGTCCACCTCGCGCCGACCGCCATCGGCCAAACGCACCACCGCCAGGTCCACTAGGGGCCGGAAGGGCTCCATCAGGTCGTCCACCAGCCGCATGGGATTGCCCCGGTTGCTGTGGAACAGCCCCAGGGTGGGATGCAGCCCCGCCCCCATCACCGCCCGCGCCGTGGCCGCCCGGAGCACCGTGTAGCCGTAGTTCAGGAGGCCGTTGATCTCGCTCCCCTGGGGGTCGCGGCGGAAGTCCGCCCCCATCAGCAGGGGCCAGTAGCGCCGCGCCGCCTGGGCCTCGATGTTGTCGGGATCGCCGGACCGCACCTCCCGCGCCAAGGCCTCGAAGGCCCCGGCGGGCTGGCCCCGGGCTTCCAGGATGGCGCCCTGCATCTGGACCTTGGCCTTGACCAGCCCTTGCCAGAGGCGCTTGCGCAAGGGCTGGGGCGCGGCGATCTGGGCATCCATGCGGGCGGCCTGGACATGATGGCCGTCCACCGGCCACAGGAAGGCCTCGGGCCGGTGGTGGGGGCCGCACAGCACCACCGGCGCCCCCCGACGGGCCAGTTCCAGCAGGGCGTTGTTGCTGTAGGTCAGGCCATGGGCGTTGGCGATCAGGGCCGCGATGTCGTCCAGGGGCACCCGGCCCAGTTCGCGGCCCTTCTCCGTCACCACCAGGAAGCCCCGCTCCACCGCCAGGTGGCGGTTGTCCTCGGCGATTTCCACGAAGCGCCCCGGCATGGCACGGGCCTCACTTCGGAGGCGGAACGGCGAAGATCCGTCCCAGGGCATCCACCCGCACCCGGCGGGCCTTGCCTTCCTTGAGGCGGGAATAGGACGCCAGCAGCCAGCGGAAAGAGTCATCGGGATCGTCGTGGCGTTCCTGCAGGGCGCCTCCTTCGTTATGCGGAACCAGATGAACACGGTTCGCCGAAGGGGCCAACTGCACCACCTGCATGACTTGGCGCTTGCCGTCGTGGTCGATTTCCACGAAGTCCTTCTTGTGCAGCACCATCACCAAGCGGGCACCGGGAAACTCGGTACGCCAGCGCGGGCGATGGTCCTTCTGGTTGGCCTGAAAGACCGTCACCGCCTCGCCGGCCCAGGTGCCGTCCGCCTTCGCGAAGATCTCGATGCGGTGGTTGTCGCCGGGAATCACCGCCTTGTAGGCCTTGCCCTGACGGTTCAGGATCGGCACCACGTCCTTTTCCGGTTTCAGCAGGCGGATGTGGCGGATGCCTGTCTTTTCGGCGAAGGCGGACAGGATCAGCTTGAGCTTCTTGTCCGGCGCGGCTTGCCGTTCCTCGGCCACCCAATCGAGAATCCGTTGCCGCAGTTCCTTGTCGCGGATGCGGTCGATCTCCTTGTCGCTCAGGCCCGCCAGCGGCTTGCGGCGGACCAGGTTGCAGCCGTCCCAGTCCTCGGGCTTGCGCACCAGCCCATAGGCGGTATCCTCGTGCAGGCGGCCGCCGGTGCCATGTTCCGCCCGATGCGCCACCACCATCCGGTCCAGCGCGGCGCGGAAGTCCTCGCGGAAGCCGTCCCAGGGTTCCGGGAAGTTGGACAGGATGCGGCCCCGTTCGTCCGGATGGCCGGCGGTGGCGATGCGCTGCAACATGCTCCGGTCGGTGAGCGCCACCACGAAGGCATCGATGGCATGATGGCGGTGGTCGTCGCGGTTCTTCCGGTCGTTGTCCGACAGCAGGCCGTTGAGTCCCCATTTGCCACGCAGCATCTCGGTCAGCCGTCCCGGCACCACCCAGACCTGGTTGGGATCGCAGACATGGGCCAGGTAACGGCGCGACAGCCGCGCCAGGTACTGGGTGTCCTGAAGCTGGCGGTCCAGGAAATTCCGTTCCTCGTTCTCGAAGCGATCCATGGCGTCGGGATCGAAGCGCCAGCGCTTGTTGCCCGGCAAGGTCTGGGCGCGGGCCAGGATATCGGGCCAGTGGGGCTGGTGGCCGAAGGCCTCGAAGGGGGAGTCGTTGGTCTTGCCGCGATTGCAGGCGCGATGCACCACGGTCTTGTTGGCCGCCGAATTGTCCAGGGTGCGGCTGAAGGGCAGGATGTGGTCCACCTCCACCGCATCGGATAGCAGTTCGGCGGAACCGATGGTCCTGCCGCAGTAGACGCATTGGCGCTTGAAGGGATCGGCGCTCAATTCCTCCCACAGGCGGAGGCGGAGGCGGTTCTCGCCGGTGTCCGCCAGTTGCATGCCGTGCAGTTCCCGACGGCGTTCGTCGTTCTTCTCCCGGTTGGCGGCGTTCTCCTGCTCCTTCCTCCGGCGCTCCTCGCGGCTCAGCTTCAATTCGCGGGCCAGTTCCACCACCACCTGGGCCGGCGGCCCGTTGGCGTCGATGACGGCGTTCACCACCCGGCGCAACTGGTTCAGCCCGATATGCACCGTGGGATTGGGATAGCGGCCGTAGCGCCGTTCGGGGCCATCGGAAGGATCGCCGGTGCCCGCCAAGTCCTCGGCCAGCACCTGGCCGTAGTAGGGCAGACGCGGCAGAATGTTCTTGGGCCGGCGATCGGAGTGGTGCAGTTCCAGGCGGGCGATGGCCTTGTCCTCGCGGACGGGCACCGCCAGCACCTC
Source organism: Magnetospirillum sp. WYHS-4 (assembly GCA_039908345.1). Classification (NCBI taxonomy): domain Bacteria; kingdom Pseudomonadati; phylum Pseudomonadota; class Alphaproteobacteria; order Rhodospirillales; family Rhodospirillaceae; genus Magnetospirillum; species Magnetospirillum sp. WYHS-4. The sequence goes on along the minus strand of JAMOBD010000028.1, from coordinate 44,435 downwards.
GCCGGTGGCGGTGTCGGTCCATTCCACCGCTTCCCTTTCCAGGACCGGCACCAGCCGCGACAGGACACAGCGGCCGAAGCGCACGTGGCGTTCCGGCAGCAGCGTATCGGAAACCTTCTCGGCGGCTTCCGGCGCCAGGCCGCACTCGCTTTCCAGCCAGTGGATCAGGTCTTCCTCGTTCTCGTCGGCCAGCAGGCGCTCGACGATGGCGTGCTGGCGGACTGGCGGCAGGTCATGCCAGGCCTTGCCGAAGGCGTCCTTGTGAGCCAGGCGAGCCGCCGTTTCGTCGCCCTTCAGGCCCTTGCGGCCGACCCGTTCCAGGTTGAACTCCCAGTCCGTCTCCAGCTTGAGGGTCTTGCGGATGGCGTCGAAGGAAACCTCCTTGGCCCGCAGCAGCTTGCCCAGCAACAGGTCGCGCTGCGCCACGGTCAAGGGGCGGGAGGCCTGACCGGGCAGGCGGATTTCCAGGTTGGCCAGCTCCTTGAGGATGCGGAAACGCTGGGCGATGGGCAGCGCCCAGGGCGCGCGCTCGTGGCGGAGCTTCGCCTCTCCAGGAGTCAGGCCATCCCGGTTGTCGGGATCGAAGGCGCAGGGCTTGCCGGGGTCCAGGGTGCAGCGCCCCACCGGCACCGGCTTCAAGGGCCGCTGGTGCAGCAGGATGCCGCGCAGAACGTCACGGGCCGCACCGGGCAGGGTGGGATCGAGGCGGGCCTGGGTTTCCCAGAGAAGATCGAATTCCCGCGCCGTCATCTCGCGGGTGGGGTAGAGGTCGTATTCGGCCTTGGCGCCTTCGCCCCTAAGCCGCGCCCGCACCGGCTGGCGCTGGGCGTGCAGCAGGGCCAGGTATTCGCCCAGGGTGCGGGCACCGGCATCTTTCATCGCCGCTTCCAGCTTGCGCGTGGCCGTGCGGATCTTGCCCTTGTCGTCGTCGCCGCCCTTGTCCACCTTGCGGTTGCTGGCGAAGCCCCGGCGCTGGTTCATATGGAAAAGCGCCCGCCCCAGGTGGGCACGCGGCAGGAGTTCGTCCAGACCCTGGCGGCGCAGGCAATAGGGGTCCAGGGCTTCCAGCGCCTTGCGGTGCTTTTCCTCGGCGGGCATCAGGCCGAAGGCGATGAGCTTGGCCATCAGGGCCGCCTGGCGCCTGAGGAAGCGGTCGCGCCGCTTGCGGGCCGAGCGGGCCAGCCGGCGATCCTCGGCCAGCGAGGAGCCCTTCTTGGGGTCGCGGCCGTCGCCGAAGATGCGCGCCCCGGCGGCGGCGAGCGCATCCGGCTCCCCGTCGTCCCCCAGCCGCAGCACACACCAACCGATGGATTTGCTGCCCACGTCGATCCCGAGTCGATAGGTCATGACTCCCCCCACGAGTATGGATTGTACATGGCGAGACTATCCTATGGTGTATTGCCAAGGAAGACCATTTCCTATAGGGTGAGACCTTGATAGGTGGCTCCAATCTATTTAGCCGATAGGGAACCGGGGTCCACCCGTTAACAAGCCTTTTAAAGGCACAAGATGAGGGCAGGCTCCGGCCTGCCCTCGTTCGTTTTGCGCTACGCATGGTGATGATCTTGGATGCAGAAATCCACCACCAGTCAATTGGACATCTCGAAAAACCATCATTCTGACGGTGTCCAGTATGGCCTGATTGCGGACACGCTGGGTGGGGTGGCGGCCATGTTCAGGCGCCCTTCACTTCGGAGGTGCTGGAAACCTTCCGTGCAGAAGGGCCGGGGCAATGCTCCGGCGGCCCCCGTCGGAATCCCGGCCTGAATCCTTTACTCCGCCGTTCGCCTGGCGCAGACTGGAAAGCCGGTAGGGGCCTTGGATCGGCGGCGGGCGTTATGGCTGGAGTGGCGGAACTCATCGCGGCGCTATCGATTCTGATCAGCTTGGCGGCCATCTGGATGGTCTCGGACCTGATGAAGAAATCGGATGCCAACAACCGCGAATTCTACCTGATGCACATCAAGACCCTGAAGGATGCGGTGGCCGACCAGAAGGCCACCCTGGACGCCGTCATGCGCCGCATGGGCGAGGTGGAGCGCCAGTCCGCCGCCGCCCGCGAAACGGCCGAGCGGGCCGAGGCACGGGCCGCCGTGATGGAAAACGCCTTGCGCGGCCTGGCCGAAGGTGTCGCCGCCCTGGACCGCAGCATTCCGCAGCGCTATCGTGTCGCCGGCAGGCAGGCAGGCGATTCCGCCAAAGGCGGGGATCAGCCGAGCGTGCAATAGCCCGTTCGGGTGGGACTCCCCTCCCCGGTTGGGCGTCATCTATCGGAAAGATAAGAGTTTTTCTTGCCAGGCACGGGGGTTGCTGCTAACACGCCCGGCGCATTGCGGAAGAACGCGGAATTCAGCGAAGGAACCGACACCATGACAGCGTCCGCCAATCTGCCCACCCGGCATCCCAAGGTGTTGGCCTGGCTCGAGGAAGTGAAGGAACTCTGCCAACCCGATTCGGTTTATTGGTGCGACGGTTCCCAGGAGGAATACGACCGCCTGTGCCAGGAAATGGTCGACAAAGGCACCTTCATCCGCCTGAACCCGGACAAGCGCCCCGGCTGCTTCCTCGCCCGTTCCCATCCTTCCGACGTGGCGCGGGTGGAAGACCGCACCTTCATCTGTTCGCGGAACGTGGAAGACGCCGGCCCGACCAACAACTGGTCCAATCCCGAGGAAATGAAGAAGACTCTGCGCCGCCTGTTCAAGGGCTCGATGCGCGGGCGCACGCTCTACGTGGTTCCCTTCAGCATGGGCCCGTTGGGATCGCCCATCGCCCATATCGGCGTGCAGTTGTCCGATTCGCCTTACGTGGCGGTCAACATGCGGATCATGACCCGCATGGGCGCCAAGGTGTGGGACGTCCTGGGCGACGACGGCGACTTCGTGCCCTGCCTGCATTCGGTGGGCGCCCCCCTGGAACCCGGCCAGGCCGACAGCCCCTGGCCCTGCGAGGGCGATCCGGCCAACAAGTACATCGTCCACTTCCCCGAGGAAAAGGCCATCTGGTCCTACGGCTCGGGTTACGGCGGCAACGCGCTCCTGGGCAAGAAGTGCTTCGCCTTGCGCATCGCGTCTTCCATGGCCCGCGAGCAGGGCTGGCTGGCCGAACACATGCTGATCCTGGGCCTCGAAAGCCCCCAGGGCGAGAAGACCTACGTCGCCGCCGCCTTCCCCAGCGCCTGCGGCAAGACCAACTTGGCCATGATGATCCCGCCCGAAGGATTCCCGGGCTGGAAGACGCTGACCGTCGGCGACGACATCGCCTGGATCAAGCCCGCCCCCGACGGCACGCTGCGAGCCATCAACCCGGAAGCCGGTTATTTCGGCGTGGCGCCCGGCACCTCGATGAAGTCCAACCCCAACGCCATGATGATGCTGGATCGCGACTGCATCTTCACCAACGTGGCGCTCACCGACGACGACGACGTCTGGTGGGAAGGCATGGACGGCCCGGTGCCGTCGCACGCCATCGACTGGCAGGGCAACGACTGGACGCCCGACGCGGGCCGTCCGGCGGCCCATCCCAACGCCCGCTTCACCGCGCCGGCCCGCCTTTGCCCCAGCCTCGATCCGGCCTGGGAAGACCCGGCCGGCGTGCCGATTTCCGCCTTCATCTTCGGCGGGCGCCTGTCCAAGACTTTCCCGCTGGTCTACGAGGCCTTCGACTGGTCGCACGGCGTCTACCTGGCGGCGACCATGGGTTCGGAAGCCACCGCGGCGGCCATCGGCCAAGCGGCGATCCGCCGCGATCCCATGGCCATGCTGCCCTTCTGCGGCTACAACATGGGCGATTACTGGAAGCACTGGCTGGAGATGGAAAGCCGCAGCCAGGAGTTGCCGAAGATCTTCCGCGTCAACTGGTTCCGCAAGGATGCCAACGGCAAGTTCATCTGGCCGGGCTTCGGCGAGAACATGCGGGTGCTTAAGTGGATCGTCGATCGCGTCCACGACCGCGCGCACGCGGTGGAAAGCCCCTTCGGTTTCATGCCGCGCTACCTGGACCTGGAATGGAAGGGTCTGGACTTCGGTGCCGAGACCTATCACCGCCTGATGTCCATCGACCGGGCCGAGGCGGCGGCGGAAGCGGAAGACCAGAAGGAACTGTTCACCCGCTTCGGCCCCCACCTGCCCAAGGAACTGGAGTTGCAGCGCCAACTGCTGGCCGAACGCATCGCCCGCGCGCCCGAGGTGTGGGAACTGGAACGCTAGCAATTCCGCTCTTGACGGAATTGCGTCGTCGCTCCGCCCGGAGGGCGGGCGGCCAAAAGCAGTGACGAGGGCCGATTCCGTGATTTCCGGATCGCCCCCCTTCAGTCACGGGCTGTCCGGTTGCAAGGCGAATCGCGGTTTCGTAGTATCGGACACCGCGCTTGCGCCGAATGCATAGGGAGGCCTTCATGTCCGCCATGCTGCCCGCCACGCCCATCGGGGCGCTGGATATTTCGTCCACCAGCCTGAAGCTGAAGATGCATCTGGCTGTGACGGCGGCGAAGCTGTTCGGGTTCTGGAAGCGACCGGACCCGAGAGCCGCGACCACGTTCGAGGAGATGGGCCTGCGGGACATCTTCTACTGGGTCTACAAGTGCACCCACCCCGTAACCCGGCCCGAGGCCGGGGTGGACATGGCGAAGCTTTTGATGCGCGATGCCGGCAGCGTCCGCCTGCCCGACGGGTTCGAGAAACAGGCGACGCTCACCCTGGGGGCCGGCGGGGACCTATTGCAGGCCAAGGGGCTGGCCCATTCCAAGGACGTCCTGTTCGAAAGCGTGGCCGACCTGCTGTTCGGCCAGACCGTCTCCTATGCCAATTTCGAATCGCCCATCACCACCCAGGAACTGAAGGAAGAAGTCATCAGCGACCGCGAAGCCCCCTACGAATGCTGTTCGCGCGACCAGTTCGACATCCTGAAGGGCCACAAGGGCAAGACCTTCACCGTGATGCATACGGCGAACAACCACATGTTCGATTACAAGGTGGAAGGCCTGGAGACCACGCAGAAGGTCTTCGCGGAAGAAGGCATCCTGCCGGTCGGTACCAACGCGACGCCGGACCGGTACGGCCGCGGCCGGGTGCTGGAAATCGGCGGGATGAAGCTGGGCTTCGCCGCCGCCACCTTCGGGCTCAACGGCCATGCGATGCCGGACGAGGAAAAGTTCCGCATCCATCATGCGAAGCTGTCCTCGAAATTCGCCGATCCCGACCTGGACCTGGTGGGGCGCCAGATCGAGGACTGCAAGGCCCAGGGCTGCGACTTCATCTTCGCCTCCCTGCATTGGGGCTGGGAGTTCGAGTTCTTCCCGCGCCGCCAGCAGGTGGAAGCGGCCCGGCGGCTGGTCGAAATGGGGGCGGACGCCGTCCTCGCCCACCATCCGCACGTCATCCAGCCGGTGGAATACTACCGCACGCGGCGCGATCCCGACCGGGTGGCGGTCATCGCCTATTCCCTGGGCAGCCTGACCTGGGGCTATTCGGCGCCCCATCTGGTCCTGAGCGCCATTCTCAACCTGTCCCTGGCCAAGGGGCGCCACCAGGGGCGCGAGGCCACCTACATCGAGTCCGCCAGGGTGACCCCGATCTTCCGCAGCGCCGCCGACGAAGGCGGCCGGCTGGTGACCCGCCTGGAAAGGCTGGCCGACCATGTGGACGGCCGCGGCACCCGCCATCCGCCGGCCTATATCGCGGAAATCAAGCGCCTGTCCGACCTGGTGCTGGGACCGGAGGTCTTGGGCTGAGGCGAGGCAACCCCAGGCCATCCAGAAGGTTGCATCTCGCGCAAAAGCATGCGATTTCTTGGCGATGCAGCCTTTGACCCCGCCCTTCGCCACCCTTCTGGACAACCTGAACCGGCCTTCCGCGCCGGTCGGACATCAGGCGATGGCGGACAACTTCCTTTGGGAAAACCGGGTGGCGGAAGACCGCCAGCGGGGCTACGAAACCGGCTATCCGCCGGTATTGCCCCGCCTGGCCCGCACCAAGGCCCCCGTCGCCGCCGCCCCCTGGACGGCGGCCCATGGGCGCTATCTGGCGGACCGTATCCGCAGGTCCCTGCCCGAAACCTTCCAGGGGGGAAACCCGGCGGGCCTCTCCGCCATCGACGAAGGCATCACCCTGGTGCGCCTGGAAGACCTGGACTGGGCCTTGGCCGGAAGCCGGGTTCCCGCGGACAGGCTGCTGGATGCCTTCGCGGCCCATAGCGAAGATCGCGACCGGGGGGGCATGACCCCCGACGAGGGGCGGGAACTTCTGGCGAAGGCCCTGCGCCGTCTCCATCGCATGCGGGACGCCCGACCGGTCTTCGCCACCTTACGCGACTGCGTTCCCGAAGCGGCGGGTGCGGACTGGGCGGAAGCGCTCTGCCGCCGCCTGGGCCTCGCCCATTACCTGGACGGCCGGCGGCGGCTGCTTGCCCGCTTCGAATACAAGGTCGGCGAGGTGCTGCGCCCGCTGCCGCGGGCGGAACGCCCGGACGCCTTCAGCCAGCCCACCTTGCTGGACGGCGACCTGCACGGCTGGTTCATGCCGGTGCCGCCGGGACAGGACTACGGGCGGGCGGTCTTCCTGGGCCCGGCGCCGGGGGCCGGCGCGGCGCCGGAAATCCTGCACCGCAAGAAGCTCTATGGGCTTTCCGACCTGAAGGGGCTATCCTACCTGGAAGCGACGGCGACCGAAGACTTGGCCCAATGCCGCGACGCCCATCTGGAACGGCTCCGGACGGCATCGGGGGCCGGGGCGTTCGGTCGTTTCCTGGCGTATCGAACGGGCAGCCCATGACCCATCACCGCTGGCTGGACAGCTTCGCCTTGGACCCGGACGGGCAATTGGATGCCCTCACCGGCGGCTTCGCCGACATCGCCCCCTACGAACGCCTGCCGGCCGACGAAATCCTGGCCGCCCTGTTCGATCCCCTGCCGCCCGACGACGAACGGCGCGGGCAGTTGGACGCGGCGGCGCTCGGCTGGTTCCGCTACCGCATGGCCTGGACGCCCGCCGACCGCCTGGAATACGGCATCGACGGCTACGTGGCGGAAGCGGTGGAAATGCTGCGCGCCGTCCACCGCCTGCCGCTGGAACGGACCGGCAAGGCCATCCACGACGACTTCTTCCGCTTCCACCGCTGGGCCTGGCCCCTGGTGCAGGGGCCGGAACGGGACCCGCTGGACGAACTCCGGCGCGTGCTGGCCGGCTTCCAGCGGGACCGGCGCTGGCTGCCCCTGTGGTACCGGCTGTGCGAAGGGGCCGGGACGGACACGGAAGGCCGGCTGGACGCGGGCATCCTGGGCCTGCGCCGCCTGCCCAAGGCCGCCGGGACCGATCCCGACCTGCGCGACGAGGTCCTGATCGGCCTGCTGCGCTGGAGCCAGGATTTCAAGGGCGCGGACAGGAAGCTGTTCGAACGGGAACTCCTGGTCCTGCGCGCCCTTTACCCCTATCCCGAGGCCGACTGGCGCCGCCGCCTGGCCCAGGCCGCCGCGGGCTTTCCGGGGCATCGGGCGGTAAAGTGGCTGGGGTTGGAGGATTTGTCGAACGCGAGCCCGCGGCGGCCCGAACGCCAGGAACGGGAAGACTTGCTGAACGACATCGACGAGGCTCCCCTCGCCGACCTGGAGCCCCGCATCCATGACCTGATCGATCGCCACGAAGCCTACGCGCGGGCCACCGGGACCGGCGAACACCTGGTCAAGACCGCCTGCAACATCGCCAACCGCATTCGCGACCGGGACGCCGATCTGGCCGTGGAACGCCCTGGCGGCGGCCGGAAAGGCGGATGCCGCCCTGGCGGTGGCCTGGGAAGCGGCGGAAAACCGCTTTCCCCATGTCGTCCAATGCCGTGCCCAACTGGCCGAATGCCTGATCGCGGCCGACCGGCCCGCCGAGGCCGAGGCCGTCTATCGCCAGGCGATGGCGGACTTTCGGGAGAATGTGGTTTGCCGGGCCGGCCTGGCGAAGGTTTATTTGATGCAGGACCGCCATGCCGAGGCCGAGGCGGCCTACCGCGAAGCGCTGGCGCTCGACGCCGGGAACAAGGTGACCATGACCGGTCTGGCGGACGTGCTGTGGAAGCTGGGCAAGGACGAAGAGGCGGCGGCCCTGACCCGCCAAGTCATGGAGCGGTGGCCGGACGATCCTTATACCCGGAGCCTGGCCGCGAGGCTGGCGGACCACGACGCCGGCGGCCATGTGACGGCGGTTCCCTCACCCCAGACTGCTGGCCCGCAAAGGAAAGGGGGCACGCGGCCGTCCCGTCGGCCGTGGGGGGCGGAGATTGCGGAGATCGCAGAGGCGGCGAAGGCGGCCGAGGCCCGCTTCCTGGCGCGGCTGGACGCGGAAAACGGCGATGCCCCCTGGTACGTTCTTCTGCGCGACCGGTTCCGCAACCAGGGGACGGCCAGCCTTGGCGAGGCGGTGGAAAGCCGCCAGAACGACGTCTACGCCCGCCTGACCCTGGCCCTCCACCAGCCGGAAGAAAAGGCGAGGCTGGCGGCCGAGGCCGCCGCCTTCCCGGGGGCCTGGAGCGTGCAGGCGATGGCGACCCTGGCCGCGGGCGGGGCGGCCAACTGGAACGCCCTGGACCGCCGCTTCCCCACCCACGCGGGGGCCACCGCCCTGGCCGGCCTGCTGGCGGCGGCGGACGCCCAGGCCCGTCGGCAGTTCTGGGGGCGCCAGGAAGACTGGACCCGCGCGGCACCGGAAAGGGACGCCCTGGCGAAGGCCTTGCGGGACGGCCTGTTCCAGGGCCTGGGCGACGGGCCGGCCGCGCCAACGGGCGACAACTTAATGGCAGGCAAGCTGAAGGCCGCCATGCGGGCCCGGATCGACGACGATTTCATCCGCGACCGCCTGGAAGCGAAGCGGGCCGACCTGGAAAAGCTTCTGGAATCGCACCTGCTGGCCGACGCCGCCGGCGCCCTGGCCGCCTGACCCGTCCGTCAGCCGCCCTTGATTTCCACCCGCTTCGGGCGCTTGCTGCAGCGCTTGGGCAGGGTCATGTGCAGGACGCCTTGGTCGAAGAAGGCGGTGATGCGGTCCGCGTCCACCCGTTCGGGCACCGGAAAGCTGCGGCGGAATGAGCCGTAGCTGCGTTCGGCGATCAGGGAATTCCGCCGCGCCTCCTGGCGTTCCGTCCGCTTCTCGCCCTTCACGGTCAGGGTGCCGTCAGCCAGGATGACCTCGATGTCGTCCTCGTCCATGCCGGGCAGTTCGGCGCTGACGGTGAATTCGGTGTCGGTCTCGCCCACCTTGACCTTGGGGGTCAGCGGGCAGGTGGGCGCGATGGCCCGTTCCAGATGCCGGAAGGGCGAAAGATTCCATCGCCCCGATCCATAGGGCGAGGCCTTGTAGAAGCTGTCGACCAGGGTGTCGATCTCCCGGCGCAACGCCACCAGGGAATCGGCGATGCCCAGACTCAAGGGTTCCGGGCCCGCCGGGGCTCGCGCGGCCTTCCTGGATTTGGCGACCTTGACCTGCATGGCGGTCTCCCAAGGAAAATGCCGCCTGCAGAAGGCGGCTCTCCCCTCCGCGGCGTTTTCCATTATACCACGAAATGCGGCATTCTTGTGGTGGGACGCCGGCTCAGCCGCCGAAACTCTTCACCAGGCTGCCGACGATCATGTACCAACCGTCCACCAGCACGAAGAAGATGATCTTGAACGGCATGGACACGATCACCGGCGGCAGCATCATCATGCCCATGGCCATCAGCACCGAAGCCACCACCATGTCGATGACCAGGAAGGGAATGAAGATCAGGAATCCCATCTCGAAGGACCGGCGCAATTCGCTGATCATGAAGGCCGGCAGCAGGATGCGGAACGGCGCGCCCCCCTTCAACTCTTCGTCGGAGACCTTGGCGATGTCGGCGAACAGGTGGAGATCCTGCTCGCGGGTGTAGCGGACCATGAACTTGCGGAAGGGCTCGGCCGCCTTGGTGAAGCCTTCCATCTCCTCCATGCGGTTCTCGATCATCGGCCGGATGCCCTGGTCGTAGGATTCCTGAAAAGTCGGCATCATGATGAACAGGGTGACGAACAAGGCCAGGCTGGTCAGGACCTGGTTGGGCGGAACCGACTGGGTACCCAGCGCGGTGCGCAGGAACGACAGGACGATGATGATGCGGGTGAACGACGTGACCATGACCAGCAGGCTGGGCGCAATGCTCAGTACGGTCATCAAGGCGACGAGTTGCACCACCCGGGCGGTCGCCATGCCGCCTTCCTCGCCCAGGTCGAGCTGGATGGACTGGGCGGCGGCGGGCCCCGCGAGAAGCAGGCCTCCGAGGCCGACGGCGGCCAGGGCGATCCACGGGCGGCGGTTCATGGCTTGATCTCCGCGACGGGGGCGGGAATGGCGGTCTCGACGAGCAGGTCCGCCTGGGTCCCCAGCAGCACGAGATGCTCGACGCCATCGCGGCGCAACAGGACCAGGCGGCGACGGGTGTCGATGGGGATGATCTCGACGATGGCGAGGCGGCGCTGTCCGGCGCCGCGCAGGGCGGGGCCGTAGCCGAAGCCGAACCGCCGGGCCATGGCCGCCCCAAATCCGATCAGCGCCAGCACGAAGATCAAGGCCAGAACGAAGCGAATGTAGCTTTCCGGTTCGCTGGGCATGGCTACTTGCCTTCCCGCAGGATGTCGAAGGCGCGCGCCGCCTGGTGGCGCAAGGGCGCCGGGAAGGGATCGCCGTGGCGGGCCGCCAAGTCCCTTTCCAACCCGTCCAGATCCTGCAGCAGATGCCCAAGGAGCGCCCGCGCCTCGCCCCGTTCGGCGCCATCGGCCGGCGGATTGCCGGCCAGCATGACGCAAAGGGCGCGGACCCGGCCTTCGAGGGCCGAAAGGTCCACCGACCGGCCAGCCGCCAGATGACGGCGGGCCATGGCGATCAGGGCGCCCACCCGCTCCGCGTCGGCCCGGAAGGCACTCATGGCCCCTGCTCCCGAGCCTCGGGCGGTGACTGGCGATTGACCTTGTAAAGGTAGACCAGGATTTCGGCGACGGCGGCGAAGGCCTCGACGGGAATCTCGCTGTCGACGTCCACCGCGGCCAGAACTTCCGCCAGATCGGCGTCCTCGCGCACCTTGACCCCGTGGGCGAAGGCGATCCCGAGAATCTGTTCGGCGATCACGCCCCGCCCGCTGGCCACCACCACCGGCGCGCGCCCCCCGGTCCCATCGTAGTCCAGGGCGACCGCCACCGGCCGCTTGGCGGGGGCATCGGTCTTCTCGCCGCCGTCGTCGTCCCGGATGTCGATCACGCAGAGGTATCCCTTGCCGATTCGCTCTCCAGGATGGCAAGGCATGCTTAAGGAAGGCTTAAGCGGGAACATCGGGCGTCATTCGGCGGCGGGAAGGCAGGGAATTTACGTCTTGTTAACGATAACCGCGCATACTGGCTTCCTCGGAGCGAAGAAAGGCGGCGTTCCATGGAACTCGAAGATCCCATGTTCGGCCTGATGAAGCAGCGCATGAATTGGCACGCGCAGCGGCAAGAGGTCCTGGCCCACAACGTCGCCAACGCCGACACGCCGCGCTTCCGGCCCCGCGATCTGATGCCCATGAAGTTCACCCAGATGCTCCAGCGCCAAGCCATGCAGGTCAACATGGACGTCACCACGCCGGGTCATTTGCCAGGCACGCGCAAGCGCGTCCGCGATTTCACCGAGCAGGAAGAGGCCAAGCCCTTCGAAACGGCACCCGCCGGCAACGGGGTGATCATGGAAGAGCAGATGGCCAAGCTGAACGAAAACCAGATGGCACAGAAGATGACCACCGAGCTTTACAAGAAACACATGAACAACATCCGCGTCGCCATCGGCAAGCGGTAATCGGGTTCGGGACGGAACGCCATGGACGACATCTTGAAGACATTCCGCATCTCGGCGGCCGGCATGAAGACCCAAGGCACGCGCCTCCGGGTCATTTCCGAGAACGTCGCCAATGCCAATTCCCTGCCCCGCAAGCCGGGCGACCAGCCCTACCGGCGCAAGGTGGTGACCTTCAAGAACGAGTTGGACAAGGCGACGGGACTGCCCCTGGTCAGGATCGACAAGATCAAACCCGACCGCTCCCAGTTCGAGAAGCGCTTCGACCCCCACCACCCGGCGGCGGACCAGGACGGCTACGTGCAGGTGCCCAACGTCAACAGCCTGATCGAGATGTCCGACATGCAGGAAGCCCAACGCAGCTACGAAGCCAACATGAACGTCATCAAATCCTCGAAGAGCATGATGACCCAGACCATCGACATCCTCAAGTAGGCCCAAGGAGCGAGCCATGTCCGGCCCCACGACCAGCTTCAACGACGCCGTTTCCGCCTATGGCCGTATCGCCAAGATCGCCGGCGGCGCCAAGCCTGCGGCATCCGTGGGCGGCGGCGGCGAGGACGATTTCGCCGGTCTGGTCAAGAGCGCCATCCAGGAAGCGGTCCGCATCAACCGCGACGGCGAGAAGTTGTCCATCAAAGCCTTGCAGGACAAGGCGGATCTGAGCCAAGTGGTCAGCGCCGTGGCCGAGGCCGAACTGACCCTGCAGACCTTCGTTGCGGTCCGCGACAAGGTGGTGGAAGCCTACAAGGAAATCCTCCGCATGCCGGTCTGACCCCCGGACGGCTTGGCGAAAAGGAAACGGGGATGGATCAGGCGGCCGTGCTGGAGGTGGGACGCGACGCCATGTGGGTCATTCTCGCGACCTCGGCCCCCATCATGTTCGCCGGCATGGTCGTCGGCATCCTCATCGCGCTCTTGCAGGCGCTGACCTCGATCCAGGAAATGACCCTGACCTTCGTGCCCAAGATCGTGGTGATCTTCCTCGCCATCCTGGTCTTTCTTCCCTTCATGATGAACACCGTCCTCGAATTCGGCTTGCGCCTGTTCGATCGCATGATCGCCGTCGGGTCATAGTCGCGGAAGGCTCCCAACGGTCATGAACATCCTCGAAGAGTTCCTGACCTCCAACATCTACGCCTGGATGCTCATCTTCGCCCGGGTCGGAACCGCCTTCGTGCTGCTGCCCGGTTTCAGCGCGCCCTACGTCGACGTCCGGATGCGGGTCGCCATCGCCCTGGCTCTCAGCCTGTTGCTCATGCCCAGCCTGGTCGGCAAGCTCCCGACGCAACCCGTGTCGGTTCTGGCCCTCACCCTCCTATTCACGGGCGAGATTCTGGTCGGAGCCTTCCTGGGGGTGGTCGGCCGCGTGCTGGTCGGCGCGTTGCAGACCGCGGGCGTCCTGTTGGCCATGTTCGCTTCCCTGGCCAATGCCCTTACCCAGGACCCCATCGTCGAACAGCAGAGCGCCACGGTGGCGACCCTGCTTTCGACCATCGGCCTGGTTCTGGTCTTCGCCACCGATCTGCACCATTTGATGCTGGTCGCCGTCGCCGACAGCTATAGCCTGTTCGACCCCAATACCGCGTTTCAGGTGGGCGATGTGGCCGATCTTCTGGCCCACAAGGTCGACGACAGCTTCGCCATCGGCTTGCAGCTCTCGGCGCCGTTCCTGATCGTCTCCATGACCTATTACGTCGGCCTGGGCATGATCTCGCGCCTGTCGCCGCAGATGCAGGCCTTCTTCTTCGCCGCCATGCCGTTGCAGATCATGGTGCAAATTGCCGTGCTGACGATGACGCTCTCCAGTATCATGTTGGTCTTCCTTAGGTACTTCCAGGACGGGTTCACACCCTTCCTCGCCCCCTAGGCGTCCCATGGCCGACGACGACGACGACGCAAGCAAAACAGAAGAACCGACAGGCCGAAGGCTGAGCAAGGCCCGCGAGAAGGGCCAGGTCGCCCTTTCGCAAGAAGTCAAGATCGGCTTCCTGCTGCTGGGAACCGCCTTCGCCCTGTTCACCTTCATCCCGTCGATGGCCAAGCATATCCAGGCCATCTCGACGCCTTACATCGAGTCGCCCCATTCCATTGCTCTGGACCCAGGGTCTCTGCAGCGCATGATGGTCGACCTGTCGCAGGAAATGGCGATTGCCACTTGGCCCATCTTCATCCTGTTGATGGTGATGGCGGTCGCCGCGACCATCGGGCAGATCGGACTGCTCTGGGCACCGGAAAAGATCCGGCCCAAGCTCGCGGCCATCAGCCCCCTCGCCGGCTTCAAGCGACTCGTTTCCATCCAGCAGATGGTCGAATTCGCCAAGGGAGTGGCGAAACTGATCGCCGTCGGCGCGATTTCCTATTTCATGGCCATGCCCCTGCTCAAGGACCTGGACCTGATCCCGGGCATGGGCATGGGCGCCATCGTCCAGCGGCTGGAGGACATCACCTTCAGCCTGATCGCCAGTACGGTGGCGGTCATGGTGGCCCTGGCGGGACTCGACTGGTTCTATCAGAAGTTCAGCTTCATGAAGAAGATGCGCATGACCAAGCAGGAGGTGAAGGAAGAGGTCAAGCAAACCGAAGGCGATCCCCACATCAAGGCCAAGATCCGCAGCTTGCGGGTGGCCCGGGCGCGCCAGCGAATGATGCAGGCGGTCCCCCGGGCCAGCGTGGTCATCACCAACCCGACCCACTACGCGGTGGCGCTGCACTACGAGATGGAAGCCATGGGCGCGCCCCGCCTGGTCGCCAAGGGCGTCGACCACATCGCCTTGCGGATTCGCGAGGTCGCGGAGGAAAACGACGTGCCGATCGTCGAGAATCCACCCCTGGCCCGCGCGCTCTACGCCACCGTGGAACTGGACCAGGAGATTCCGCCCGAACATTACAAGGCGGTCGCCGAGGTTATCGGCTATGTGATGCGCCTGCGCGGCGAGTTGAAGGGCGAGCCCGAACGGCCGAGGACGCAATAGGGGGAAAGCTTGGACGGCAAGACGACGGCAAAGGGACGGATGTCCACCGGCAAGGACCGGCTCCGCACCGCCTTCCTGGGCGACGGCAACCTGCCGCCCTGGCGGCAGCCCCCGGTCTGGGCGGCGACTTCCGCCCTGGCGGCGGGGGCGGCGGGCGGCGTTCTTGCCCTGTCCGGAGAGCCGGGGGGGGCCGGAGCCTTCGCCGTCGTCGGACTGGTCGCCACCCTGGGGTTGGCGGCACTCATGGGACGCCGCTGGGACGGGCCGGTGGCGGGCCTGCTGCTGGAGGCGGCCGAAGAAAGCCCCGCGGCGCGCATGCTGGCCGATGGCGAGGGCCGACTCATCTACGCCAACCCGGCGTTCCATCGCCTGTTCGCCATGGCCGTGTCCCTGGACGATATGGCCGCCATCCTGGACGGCGAGGATGCCACCGAGGCCTTCCGCCGCTTGCGTGGCAGTGCGGCGGCGGGAATCCCCGATCGCGCCGAGGTGCCCCTCAAGCTGGCGACCTCGGGAACACGCGAATGGCGCCGCATCTCGGTGGCCCCCCTGAAAGGGCACCGCCACATGGTGCTCTGGCAGGCCGAGGACATGACACCCGAGCATGAACTCGACCAGGTGCGCCGTCGTGAAGAAGATCGGCTGACCGACTTTCTCGACCACCTGCCGGCCGGCTTCTTTTCGGTCGATGCCCAGGGCCGCATCGTCTTCGCCAACCAGACCATGGCCGACTGGCTGGGATTGCCGGTCGAGGATATCCTGGCCCGCCGTCCACCCTTCGCCGAGTTCGTGGTTTCCACCGCCGGACGGCCGGAAGCCGGCACCGGAGGCGATGGAGACGTAGTGCTGCGCGCCGCCGACGGGGACACCTTTCGCGCCAGCCTGGTGCAGTCTGCCGCCACCGACGGGCGGGGCCGCCTGGCCTTCACCCGCTCCCTGATGCTGCGCGATCTGGCCTGGCGCCAGGAAGAGGACGAGCGCCGCCAGGCCGCCTTACGCCGCCTGCACGGCCTCTTCGACGAAGCCCCCGTGGGCATCCTGCTTCTCGACATGCAGGGGACCATCACCGACTGCAACCGGGCCTACCTCAAGCTGATCGGGCTCCATCGCGATGCCGTGGTCGGCCGTTCCTTCGCCGAACGGCTGAACAAGGAGGACCGCGCCGATGCCCTGGCCCAGCTTTCCAAGGTGGTGATGGGCACCTCGCGCGCCGCCACCCTTGACGTGCGCATGCCCGGCGCCCGCGAGCGCCAACTGGTGGCCTCGCTCTATGCCAACCGGCTGGAGGACGAATTGGGCGAGGTGGACGGCTTGGTGCTGCACTTCATCGACACCACCGAACGCAAAGACCTGGAAGTGCAGTTCGCCCAGGCCCAGAAGATGCAGGCCGTCGGGCAGTTGGCGGGCGGAATCGCCCATGATTTCAACAACCTGCTGACCGCCATGATCGGCTTCTGCGACCTGCTGCTGGAACGGCATGGCGAAGGCGACCCCTCCTTCGCCGACATCATGCAGATCAAGCAGAACGCCAACCGGGCCACCAATCTGGTACGCCAGATGCTGGCCTTCTCGCGTAAGCAGACCCTGAAGCCGGTGGTGCTGCACGTCAACGACGCCCTGTCGGAACTGGCCAATCTGCTGCGCCGGCTGATCGGCGAGAACATCGACCTGAAGATGGAAAGCGCCCGCGACCTCCATTCGGTGCGGGCCGATCCCAACCAGTTCGACCAGGTGATCGTCAACCTTGCGGTGAACGCTCGCGACGCCATGCCGCGCGGCGGCACGCTGGCCATCCGCAGCGCCAACGTGACCCTGGACCAGCCCGTCGAGCGGGGTGCCGAATCCATGCCGGCCGGCGATTATGTGCTGATCGAGGTGGCCGACACCGGCACCGGCATCGCCAAGGAGAACCTGGGCCGCATCTTCGAACCCTTCTTCTCCACCAAGGGGCCGGGCAAGGGCACCGGCCTCGGGCTCAGCACCGTCTGGGGCATCGTCCACCAGAGCGAGGGTTTCATCTTCGTCGATTCCGCACCCGGCGAAGGCACGGTCTTCTCGCTCTACCTGCCGCGCTACGAACCCGGCGACGACGAGCTTCCGGCCCCGGCGGGGGTGGAAGACATGCGTGCCAAGCCGCCGGCCGCCGACCTTACCGGAGCGGGCACCGTACTGCTGGTCGAAGACGAAACGGCGGTCCGCATGTTCGGCTCGCGCGCGCTGCGCAACAAGGGCTACCAGGTGCTGGAGGCGGCAAGCGGCGAGGAAGCCCTGGAGGTGGTCAACCGGGCCGGACGGCCCATCGATCTGATCGTTTCCGACGTGGTGATGCCCGGCATGGACGGCCATACCCTCATCAAGCTGCTGCGCCAGGAGTTTCCGGACGTCAAGGTGATCCTGATGTCGGGCTATGCGGAAGACGCGCTCAACGAGGAAATCCAGAACGATCCGACCATCCATTTCATCGGCAAGCCCTTCACCCTGAAGGACCTGGCCAGCGCCGCCAAGCGGGTAATGGGATCCTAGGAATGACCATCGCGACGCTTCTCCAGCCGTTCCGGCCTCTTCGCATCATGGATGTCGGCGCCATGCCGGAAGGAAAGCCGCGCTACGCCCCGCTTCTCGAGAGCGGCGGCGCCACGGTCGACGCCTTCGAACCGGACCCGCGTTCCCTCGCCCGGCTGCGCGAACAGGCGCCCGAAGGATACCGCTATCATGGGGTCTTCCTGGGCGATGGGGACGATCATGACTTCCACATTACCCGCTACCCGGGCTGCTCTTCTCTTTTCGCGCCCGACCCGACGATCATCGATGCCTTTATGACCATCGGCACCGGGACGGAAACGGGCAATTTCGGCCTCGTCCGCAAGGAGCGGGTCGCCACCACGCGCCTTGACGACGTTCCCGGCCTGGCGCCGCCGGACCTGATGAAGCTCGACGTGCAAGGTGCGGAATTGCTGGTTCTGCAACACGGGAAGCGCACCCTGGCTTCGGCTGCCGTCGTCGAGATCGAGGTGGAGTTTCTGCCCCTATACCGCGGACAACCCCTGTTCGACGAGGTCTTCACCTTCATGCGGGAACAGGGTTTCGTGTTGCACAAGCTCATCGACGTGGCGGGGCGAACCCTGCGCCCGATCGTTGGGCCCAACCGTTTCCTGCCGCTCAGCCAAGTCCTGTGGTCCGATGCCGTGTTCGTCCGATCCTATTTCGACCTGGAAGGATGGAGCCTGGATACCCTGACGGCGGCGGCCATCGTCCTTGGCGACGTCTATCGATCCTTCGACGTCGTCTTCCGCCTGGTCACCGAACTGGATCGCCGGGAGGGAAGCGCGCGGATCGTGCGTCTGGCCGCCGAGTTGAAGAGCGCGGGCGACCTGAACCGGCTTTACTTCAACGAGCGGGATACCCCGTGAACGGAAACCCGATCGACCAGGGCCGGGCGCTTCATCGCGCCGGCGACCTGGCGGGCGCCGCCGCCCTTTACGAAGAGGCGCGGCGACAAGATCCCGGTCATCCGGAACCCTGGCACCTGCTGGGTGTGATCGCGCTGCAGAAGGGCGACGCGGCGGGCGCCGAGCGGCTGATACGCGAAGGAATGGAAAGGGGCCAGGCGACGGCCGCCATGCTGTCCAACCTTGGCGCCGCCTTGCTGGCCCAGGGGCGCAAGGATGAAGCGGAAGGCGTCTTCGTCCGCGCCACCCGTCTCGCCCCCGACGATCCCGCCGGCTGGTACAATCTGGGCAGCCTATGCCAGGGACAGGGACGGAACGCCGAGGCAAGGGAGGCCTTCGAGCGGGTCGTGGCGCTGCGTCCCGACCATTCCGCGGCCTTAAACAACCTCGGGGTCATGGCGCGCGAAGGCAACGACTTCGCCGCCGCCCGGACTTGGCTCGAAAGGGCGGCGGCCGTGCCGGGCGGGGGCGCCCTGCCCTTTCTCAACCTGGGCGGCCTGTTCAAGGAACGGGGCTTGGCGCCGGCCGCCGAAGCCGCCTTCGCCGAAGCCGCCCGCCGGGGGGCCTCGGATGCGGCGGCCGTGCAGGAAGCGACGCTGCTGCCCGCGCTTTATGACGACCTGGAAGACCTGCAACGCTGGCGGGCCCGCTTCGAAGCCGGCATCGCCAACCTGGAAAGCCGCCCCCTGACGCTACGGGACCCGCTGCGCGAGATCGGGCTCTGCGCCTTCTACCTGGCCTACCAAGGCCTGGACGACCGGGCCTTGCAGGAAAGGCTGGCCGCCGTCTACCGGCGCGCCTGCCCGGCCCTGTCCTACACCAGCCCCCACAGGGCGGAGCGGCGGCGGGACGGGCGCCTGCGCATCGGCCTGATTTCCAAATACTGGCGCAACCATACCATCGGCAAGCTGAACCGGGGCCTAGTGGAACGCCTGGACCGAAACCGCTTCGAAGTCGTCTTGCTGGCGGCGCCTGGGCCGGTCGACGAGACGGGGCGGCAGATCCGGGCTGTCGCCGACCGGGCCGTCGCCCTGCCGCCCGACCTATGGGCGGCCCAGCGGGCGGTGGCCGCAGAGCGGCTGGACCTGCTCTATTTCACCGACATCGGCATGGACCCTTTCACCTACTTCCTGGCCTTCGGACGCTACGCCCCGGTCCAATGCGTCGCCTGGGGCCATCCGGTCACCACCGGCCTGGATACCCTGGATTGGTTCGTCATCCAGAAGGACATGGAAGATGCGGGCGGGGAGGAGCGCTACACCGAACGCCTGTTGCGGCTGAACGAGATTCCCACCTTCTATCGCCGCCCCCCCGCGCCGCCCCGGCGCGACCGCGCCCATTTCGGGCTGGCGGAGACGGGCACCCTCTACCTTTGCCCCCAATCCCTGTTCAAGCTGACGCCGGCCTTCGATCCCGTCTTCCGCGCCGTGCTGGACGGCGACCCGACAGGGCGCCTGGTGCTGATCGACACCATGAGCATCGCCGAACACCGCGACGCCTTGGACCGCCGCTTCCGCCGGCACTTGGGCGAGGCGGCCAGCCGCGTCCATTTTCTTCCCCGCCAGACGGAAGAGGATTTTCTGGCCCTCACGGCCCTGGCGGACGTCATCCTCGATCCCTTCCCCTTCGGCGGCGGCAACACCTCGCTGGAGGCGCTGTCGGCCGGCACCCCCATCGTCACCCGCCGCACCGGCATGCTGCGCGGCGATCCGACGACGGCCATGCTTTTGCGCCTGGAGGTTCCCGAACTGGCGGCCGCCGACGAGGCGGGATATGTCGCGACCGCCCTCCGCCTGGGCCGGGAGCCGGATTTCCGCCAGGCCATGCGGGACCGCATCGCGGCGAAGGCGGGAATCCTGTATGAGAACCAGACCTACATCGACGAAATATCGGCCTTCTTCGAACGGGCGGTCGCCTTGTCCTCTTGACGGCGGAAGCGGAGCAAGCCATTGCTCTCCCCTTCCCGGAGACTGGAGGACGCCCATGACCCCCGACGCCCTGTTCGATTCCGCCCTCGAGAGCCTGCCTTTGCTGCGCAAGGGCAAGGTCCGCGACGTTTACGCGGTGGACGAGGACAAGCTGCTGATCGTCGCGTCCGACCGCCTGTCGGCCTTCGACGTCATCCTGCCCACGCCCATCCCCGGCAAGGGCCGCCTTCTGACGTCGGTGTCCAATTTCTGGTTCGAGCGTACCAACGCGACGATGGACAACCACATCCTGGATATCCCCCTGGAGCAGGTGCTTTCCGACCCGGCCGAACGCGAACGGGTGCGGGGCCGCGCCGTGGTGGCCAAGCGTTTCAAGCCCCTGCCGGTGGAAGCCATCGTGCGCGGCTACATCGTGGGAACCGGGTGGAAGGACTACCAGGCGAGCGGCGCGGTCTGCGGCGTCAAGCTGCCCGCCGGCTTGCGTCTGGCCGATCGCCTGCCCGAGCCCATCTTCACGCCTTCCACCAAGGCGGCCGTGGGCGAGCATGACGAGAACATCAGCTTCGACGAAGCCGCCCGGCTACTGGGCGGCACGGTCGCGGAACAGGTTCGCGACGCCACCCTGAAGGTCTACAAGGAGGCGCGGGATTTCGCCGCCTCGCGCGGCATCATCATCGCCGACACCAAGATGGAATTCGGCATGGACGACGACGGCCGGGTCGTGCTGATCGACGAGTTGCTGACCCCCGACTCGTCGCGCTTCTGGCCGGCCGACGAATACAGGCCGGGCGCCAACCCACCCAGCTTCGACAAGCAGTATGTCCGCGACTGGCTCGAAGGCTCGGGCTGGGACAAGAAGCCCCCCGCACCGGACCTGCCGGCCGACGTGGTGGCCCGTACCGCCGAGAAATACCGCGAGGCGGAAAGGCGCCTCACCGGGAAGTAATACCTGCGGTGTGGAATAACAGAGGCAGGGAGTTTAGCTCGGCGACGACGAACGGCGAGAGCCGGGCTCCCTCTTGAACCCCTTCCGGATTCCCTGGATAAAGAAGCCCATGGCAAGGGAAATCCTCCGATGAACCCGATCATCCGCGGCATGACGATCCGGTACGGGCTGGTTCTTTTCGGATTGGCGCTGCTGACGTTCGGCTCGCACCTCCTCCTCGCCAACATCCTGGACAGCGAGCGGACCAGCGCCGCCGAACTCAACCTTGCCGGCCGCCAGCGCATGCTCAGCCAGCGCATCGGCCTGTTGGGTATGGAACTCGACCGGCTGTCGGAAGGCCCCTTGCGGGCGGCGGTGCGCGCGGAATACCGCCAGGCCTTGGATCAGATGGACCGGTCCCACCGCATCCTCGTCCAGGGTGACCCCACGCTCGGCATCCTGCCGCCGCGGACCGAGGCCTTGCACACGCTCTATTTCGGGCCGAGACGTTTCCTTGATCGCGACGTAGTCTCGTTTCTCGATCAGGCCCGCCAGCTTTTCGAGGAACATGCCGTCGGCGTTCCTTCCCGAGAGGCCGGCCATGACCATGCGGAGGACTTCGCCATCCTGGCCTTCGGCCGCTTACTGGATGGCTTGGAGGAAGCGACCAGCCAGCATCAGGCGGATAGCGAAGAACGCCTTCAAGATCTGGCGCGGTTGCAGGACGCCACCTTGGGGGCGATCCTGCTGGTCCTCGTGCTGTCGGCCTTCGCCGTCTTCCGTCCCACCGTGACCAGGCTCGCCGCTCATATCCGCGAAATCACGGAAGTCCAGGAAAGCTTGCGCAAGCTATCCCGGGCCGTCGAGGAGAGTCCGACCTCGATCGTCATCACCGACGCCCATGCCCGCATCGAATACGTCAATCCCAAGTTCTGCGAACTTACCGGCTACACCATGGCGGAGATCCTGGGCCAGAATCCCAGCATCCTGAAGTCCGGCAACACCCCCGCCGCCGCCTACGGGAACATGTGGCGGGCCCTTAGGGCGGGCCAGGAGTGGCATGGAGAGTTCCTCAATCGGCGCAAGGATGGAACCACCTTCTGGGAAATGGCCTCCATCTCCCCCATCAAGGACGCCGCCGGAAGCGTCACCCATTTCGTCGCCGTCAAGGAAGATATTACCGTACGCAAGGCGATGGAACATAGCCTCCGCGCCGCCCGGGCGGAATACGACAGCCTGCTGACCAGCATCCGCGCCGGAGTCAACAAGATCGATCTGGAGGGCTCCGTCACCTTCGCCAATGCCGCTCACGACGCCATGTTCGGCCTTCCGCCCGGCGGAAGCCTGGGTCTGAAGGTCTGGGATTTCGTCGATGCGGCCGAACGTCCCGCCATGCTGGAGATGTTCCGCAGAGTCATCGCCGAGCACCCGGAGCCCACGCCTTACGTGGCCGTCTTCCGCCGGACGGACGGGACCGAAATGGTGGTCCAGACCGACTGGGGCTATGAATTGGGGGCCGCTGGCGACGTGATGGGCTTCGTCTCGGTGATGAACGACATCACCGACCGGAGGCGGGCCGAGGTCCAACTCCAGGAGGCCAAGGAAGAAGCGGAACGCGCCAACAACGCCAAATCCGAGTTCCTGTCGCGCATGAGCCACGAACTGCGCACCCCCTTGAATGCGATCATCGGCTTCGGTCAACTCCTCGAATACAACCCGAATGAACCCCTGACCGAAAAGCAGAAGTCCTCGGTCGCTTATATCGTGCAAGGGGGACACCACCTGTTGGAGTTGATCAACGAGATCCTCGATCTGGCGAAGATCGAAGCCGGGCACCTCGAGCTGTCCTTGGAAAGCGTGGCCGTGGCCCCGTTGGTTGCCGACTGTCTGCCGTTGATCCAGCCGCGGGCGGACGAACGGCACATTACGGTGCGGGTCGCCGCGGACCAAGGCAGGGTGGTCAGAGCCGACCATACCCGCCTGAAGCAGGTGCTGCTCAACCTGATGTCCAATGCCGTGAAATACAATCGGGACGGGGGCGCTATCGACATCTTCTATTCCGACGCGCCGAACGGCCTGCTGCGTATCGCGGTCGCCGATACCGGTCCCGGCATCCCGGAGGAGCACCAGGGGGAAGTCTTCCAGCCTTTCAACCGTCTGGGGGCCGAGGGTTCCACCGTCGAGGGTACCGGCATCGGTCTCACCATTACCCGCCGCTTGATCGAGGCCATGGGAGGCCGCATCGGTTTCGCCAGCAAGCCGGGCGAGGGGACCACCTTTTGGGTGGAAGTGCCGACCGCCGACGCCCTGGCCTCCGCCGAGGCGGCGCCGGAGTCCGAGGCGGGAGCGGGGGTGG
The DNA here is from genome assembly GCA_039908345.1 of Magnetospirillum sp. WYHS-4. NCBI lineage: Bacteria > Pseudomonadati > Pseudomonadota > Alphaproteobacteria > Rhodospirillales > Rhodospirillaceae > Magnetospirillum > Magnetospirillum sp. WYHS-4. Next base: position 20,989 of record JAMOBD010000028.1, on the reverse strand, counting down.
GGACGGAGCCGCATGCCTGGGCCGGGGCCCGTGTCCTCTACGTCGAGGATAACCCGACCAATGTCGAGTTGATGCAGATATTCCTGGCAGGAACGAAGGGCTTCCATCTTCTCGTCGCCGTCACGGCCGAGGAAGGGCTGGATATGGCGCGGCGGGAAAGACCCGACATCATCCTGATGGACGTCAATCTGCCGGGCATGAGCGGCGTCGAGGCCGTCCGGCGGCTCAAGGCCGATCCGGAAACCCGAGGCATCCCGGTAATCGCCGTCAGCGCCGCCGCCATGCCGCGCGACGTCGAAGCAGGCGTGGAGGCCGGCTTCGACTCATACCTGACCAAGCCCATCAACCTGCGAGAAGTCCTGAAAACCATCCACCACCTGCTCGCGAACCGAGCGAGCGTCCTGACATAAACAGAAGATCAACGAATGGCCTATGCTCCCGCCCAGGGATCGCCTTCCCCCTGGGAGCGCGGGCCTCCGGCGGATGGAACGCGCTTCCAGAGCCCGACGCAGCCTAGAATGATGGTGTATGAGCCGTCCGCGCTGAGGCATAATCCGACGTCATGGCGATGCGACCTTCATCCAATCCGGCGATCCAGGGACCGCAGGCGACGTTGCCTTTGGGGGGAGCCAATCCCAGCCCCGAAGAGCGGGCCGAGACCCTGATCCGCCGCCTGGAACAGTTCATCCGCGAGGGAAAGTCCCCCGACGGCATCGCCATGCCGTTCCGGAAGTGGCAGGAGATGGCCTATATCGAAATCGCCGAGGCCATCCGCGATGCCGAACGGATATGGCGCCAGGACCAGCGGTTCGTCGATCGCTTCTTCATGGTGGGCGCGGCAGCGCTGGTGACGCTCGGCATGTGGGGTACGGCCCTGGCCTTTCAGGCCGGCCCCGACCGGCGGGTGACCGCCTTCCTGTTCCTGGGGGCCGGGGCGACGGTCTTCTTCCTGCTGGCGCTCTGGGGCATCCACAAGGTGCAGAAATACTACCGGGCGGGCGAACGCCGCCGCATGTTCCGGCGCGTGCGCACCATGGACGCCCGCTTGCGGGCCCTGGAAAAGCACCTGGAAAAGCGTCTCGACCGCCTTGAGGAAATCGAAGCGGAAATCGGCGAGCGCGAAACCGCCGCCACCGCGCCACGCGGCGAGACCTGATCAGGAAGAAGCGACGGGCAGGCGCTTGGTGCGGGAGGGAACCCGGGCGGTGGGCAGGCGGCGGGATTCGCGGCCGTTGAGGCCGGCGACCTGCTGCTTGATCTCGCGGATTTCGGCCGCCTGGGCCTCGGCACGCCGCAAGGCGGGAGCGATGAGGGCGCTGCGCAAGGTCTCCAGGTCGGCCGCCGCCCGTTGGAACAGGCCAGTCACGCCACCCACCGCCAAGCGCGCAGGCACGGCCAGAGGGCCGAGAAAGGCCAGGACGTCTTCCAGCACCTCGATTTCGGCGCCGTCGACCGCATTGCGCAGGGCCACCACGGCACCGGTGTCGCCTTCGATGGTCAGATCGCGGGCGAAGAACATGGCATCGCCGTCGATCTTGCCCTCCAGAAGTTGGATCAGCGTAAGCAGGGGGCCGCGGATGGTGGCATCGGCTTCCAGCCCCTCGACATCGGCGAAGACTCGCAAGGAAGGCAACAGGGCATCGGGCTTCAGCAGGAAAACAAAGGGCAAATCGGTGGGCACGATCAGGAAAGCCGGATCGCCCACGCCCGACAGGCGGTCGAACAGGCCGGGATGGCGCCGCTGGATCGCCCGCATGGCGAAGTCCAGCGCCGGCTGTAGCGCGGCCGGCGGCAGGGGGCGCAGGGCCAGCCCCGCCAGAAGGAAGGGCGTCAGGGGCGGCGGCATGGGACTCGGCTTGGCGACGGTCATCACCGACCTATACCGCAGGGAGCCGGTATCTTTCAACGCCGCTTGTCGCCTCCCCCCCCACGTGGCACGATCTGGCGTATTCTCCCGTTGTCGGGAGGAACGGAACGGCGAGGCGGGCCAAGTGCGAGACGCGGAACTCCTTGAACAGATCCAGGCCGGGGACGCGGCAGCCATGAATGCCGCGGAGGCTCGGGCATCGGCCGAGCCCGACCGGACGGCCGCCATGGCCCGAATCCTCGTCGAACGGGGACGGCGGCTGGAAGCGCGCCGCCTCCTCATGCCGCTCCTCGCCGCCCATCCCTGGCATGCGGCCGCCTGGGTGGCGATGGCCGAGGCCCAGCGGTCCGTCGACCGGATCGGCGAGAGCCTCGAAGCCTGGTGGCGGGCCACCCAGTCCGATCCCGGCTTGGCCGAGGCCCATTTCGGCTTTGCGGCCTTGCTGGCTTATGTGGGCGACTCGGATCTGGCGCTGGTCTCTTTTCGACGAGCCCTGGAGTTGATGCCCGACTCCCCGCAGGTCCACAGCAGTTATCTGGTGGCCATGCAGTACACCTCGGGCGTAGGGCGGGAAGACATCGCGGCGGAGCACCGCCGTTGGGCGGCCAAGTTCGCTCCCACCCTCCCGCCCCGCCCGGAGCTGCGAGATCCCGATCCGGAGCGGCGGCTGCGGATCGGCTTGGTTTCGGGGGATTTCCGATTCCATGCCCTGGAGCACTTCTTCCTGGAACCCTTGCGTCAAAGGTCCCGCGACCGCTGGGAAGCCATCTGCTATTCGAACACCCCGGTCACCGACAACTCGACAAGGGCCTTCCAGTCCGCCGCCGATGCCTGGCGCGATGTCACGACCCTGGATGACGACGAGATGTTCGACCTCATCCGCGCCGACGGGATCGACCTGCTCGTCGACCTCAATGGACAGACCCGGGGCAATCGCCTGCCGGTCTTCGCAAAGCGGGCGGCGCCCATCCAGGTTTCCTGGATGGACTATGTCCATTCGACCGGCCTGGCCGCCATGGATGCCTTGATCGTCGACCGCCATCTCGTGACTCCGGAAGATGAGCCCCTGTATGCCGAACCCATCTTCCGCCTGCCCGACGATGCCATCTGTTTTTATCCCCTGCCCTACCTTCCCGCGGTGACTCCGCCGCCGCATCGGCGCCGCGGCCACGTCACCTTCGGCTGTTTCAACATGCCCCAGAAGATCGGCCCCGCCGCCGTCGCCGCCTGGGCCCGGGTCCTGCACAGGGTTCCCGGATCGAGAATCCTGTTGAAGGCCAGCGAATTCCGGCATGCCTGGGTGCAGAATCGCTACCGGCGCCTGTTCGCCGGCCACGGCATCGGCATGGAGCGTCTGGAATTCCAGGGTGGCGGCGCCCATCCCGATTTCGTCGCCGGCTACGGCGGCGTCGATATCGCCCTCGATCCGTTCCCTTATTCGGGGGGGCTGAACACCTGCGAGGCGCTATGGATGGGCGTTCCGGTCATCACCTTCGCCGGAGACCGCCAGGGAAGCCGACTCGCGGCAAGCCACCTCCACAACGCCGGCCTGCCCGAACTCGTCGCCCCCGACTCGGAAACGGCCATCGATCTTGCGGTATCCCTGGCCGGAGAACCGGATCGCCTGAAGGCCTACCGCGAGGAGTTGCGGCCCACCATGGCGGCTTCTCCCCTCTGCGACGTTCCCCGGTTCATCCGGAATTTCGAAGCGATCTTGCGCGACCTGTGGCGGAAGGCCTGCACGTCATGATGCTGTACCGGGGATTCGGCCTGCTGCTGCTGGGAGCGGCCTTCTTGGGAGGCGCGGCGGAAATCGCCGCCCAGGCCACCCTTTCCGACCGCCCGTGGATGCTGCCGGCCATCGACGTCTGGATCATCCTCGCGCCCTCCTCCCTGGAAGCGGCGCGCCGGGCACTGGGGCCGGAAATGCTGGACGCCTTGGCCGGAAGTCTCCTCATCCTGCCGGCTTGGCTCCTGTTCGGTCTTCCCGGTGCGGCCCTGGCTTGGCTTGGGCGCCCGCAAGACGACGAGACGGAAGGGCCGGACGAGGAATCCCTGTTCCTCTACGACCGCTTGGCCAAGCTGGCCCGCGAAGAAGGCTATGGGAACGAACCGGGCGACGGCCCCGATATCCACACCACCCTGGCTGCCGACGACGAGGACGGGCAATCCGGCGACGACCTCGCCCCCACCCAGCAGTTGCTGGCGGAAGACGAGGACTCTGGACAGGAAGGCGACGATTCCGCGCCCACGGATCAGGGATACGCCCCGGCCGACCTGGGCGATGCCAAGACCTGGATCGATGCCGAGGGCGCCGACCGCCCCAGCCGCCCACCGGAAGCGGAGGGCCAAACCCCGGCCCCGGCCGAAGAGAAGCCTCGCCCGTTCTCCGTCCCCAAACCGCCCCCCGCCGGCCTGGGCCACTGGGTGCCGCCGGCGCGGAACGAATAGCCCCGTCAGGTGCGGGCGCGCTTCTGGATGAAGGCATCCAGCCGCCCGGCCTGCTCATCGTCCAAATCCACCCGCAGATGACTGGAATGCTGGGTGGTGGCGACGATCATCCCGGGCAGCCTGCCCACATCCGGAATTTCTATTTCGAGAGCCGCGCCGCGCGCGCCCCGCAGCGACCGGTCGATCACCACCGCCCCGCCGATGGAAACGTCCTGCAACAGGCAGACCATATTCTCGCCACCCATGGAGAGGCTGCACGCCACGTTCACCGTATGGCGCCGGTTGCGCTTCCTCTCTTCCTCGTCGGTGACCGCATGCATGATCCCGTCCAGAGTGATCTCCATTTGCTGCACGCGACCGCGCACCTGCTCGGCCGACTGTTCGACGGAGCGGGAATGGCGGCTGGTTTCCCCGGTGGTCTGCGAGACCTCGCCGATGTTGGAGGTGGTCTCCTGGGTGCTGCGCGCCGCTTCCTGGGCGTTGCTGCTGATCGAGGCGGTGGCCGCCGCCTGCTTTCCGACTGCCGCGGCGATGGCGGTGGTAATCTCGTTGATCTGGCCGATGACGGTGCCGATACCCTGGATCGCCGTCACCGCATCGCGGGTCGCCGTCTGGATGCCGCCGATCTGAGCGCCGATCTCCTCGGTGGCCTTGGCGGTCTGGTTGGCCAGATTCTTCACCTCGGAGGCCACCACGGCAAATCCCTTGCCCGCCTCGCCGGCGCGCGCCGCTTCGATGGTGGCGTTGAGCGCCAGCAAGTTGGTCTGTTCGGCGATGTCGGTAATCAGGTCTACCACCTCGCCGATCTTCTGGGCGGCGCGAGCCAGGCCCTGGATCTTGGCGTCGGTGCTTTGCGCCTCCGACACCGCCCGGTCGGCGATCTGGGTGGACTTGGCCACCTGCTGGCCGATCTGCTGGATCGAAAGGGTCAGATCCTCAGCCGCCGAAGCTACCGCATCGACACTGGCCGAGGCATCGTGGGCTGCACCGGCCGCCGCTTCCGAAACACCTTCGGTGATCGTCATGGCGCGGCCCATGTCGACGGCCGCCTGATGCATGGTCTCCGCTTCCTTCATCACGGCGGCGATGGCCTCGCGCACCTCCTCGTCGAGGGCATTGGTCAGCGCCAGCATTTCGCTTTGCAGCTTGCGCTGATCGCGACGGTGCTGGGCCTCCTGGCCCGCCGAGATATGGGCGAGCTTGAGCGCGTTGGTCTTGAAGACCTCGACCGCCGCGGCCATGTCGCCGATCTCGTCCCCCCGCCCCTTGCCGGGCACCGAGACGGAATTATCCCCGTCCGCCAGCCGATGCATGGCTTCGGACATGGCGTTGAGCGGCCGACTCAACAGGCCACGCAGCACCAGCACCAGCACCACCACGGCGACCACGAAGAAGCCCATCTTGGACAACAGGCTCCAAGTTCCGGCGCTCGCCTGCAGGTCGACGAGGTGGGCACGCACCTCGGCAATGCGGTCCGCGACCGCCTTGGACTCGGCGGAGGTGTCGGCGATCGCCTTGCGGCTGGCGCCTTCCAGCGTTTCCAGGTCGACCTTCTGCTGAGCGGTGAGCGCCGCCATGCGCGAATCGGTCTCGGTCTTGAGACGGGCCAGTTCTTCCCGCGACAGCGCGACTTCCACCACGCCGCGCGGAACGTTTTCATCGCCGTGGCAGCCTTGGCATTCCTCGGTATTTTCCAGGATCTGATAGGCGTAGGCGACCGCCATCCTGCCGCCGTTCCTTTCCACCTCGCCATCCAGGGCCAGGTCGGCGCTACGCGAGGAGACTGCCTCCTTCAACACCCTGCCCCTTTCGGCGGGGATGGTGACCGCCGGCTCGACCTTACGCTTCTTGAAGGCATCGCCACCCATGCGCTTGTTGACGTCGTCGATGGTCTTGTTGTCGTGGAAGGCCAAGGTGCCGTCGACCCGCCACAGGCTGATCGAGGCGATGGCCGGATTTTCCAGGAGCGTTTCCATGATCGCCTGGGCCTGGCTGGCCTCGCCGGTCATCATGGCGTTGCGCACCAGGGTGACGACGCTGGACGAAATGCCGCGATGCAGACCGCGAAGACGGCTTTCCTCGCGCTCCGTCTTCAGGGTCTCGCGCATCTCGGTCAGGGTGTGGGACTGCTCCAGCTTGTTTTCCTGCAGGCCCAGGGACCCCTTCATCAGTTCCTGAAGCTGGGAGTCCTTCTTCTCGATGGCGGCACTCATCTCCGCCACCAAGCGCCCCGCCTCGTCGTTGACCGACCGGTTGATCTGGCGGGCGATCACCAGATCGGCGACGAAAGCCACCGCCACCAGCAGGAAGACGGCGGCGACGATCTTGGCGCTCAGGGACTTGAAATTCATGGTTCCCCCAACCGGAAGTCACATTTTTTTTAAGAGGGTAGCATAGGGGGTGCCCAAACGGGTATCCAGTTAGGACTTTTTCCCATCTCGCCGGCCGTATCCGGGCGAAAAGGGGGGAAACGGACCGAAATGGGCCCGGACCGCCGCCTTGGACCGCAGTTCGCAGGTCCGGCGCTCCGGCCCGCTGTCGCCGACGATCACCAAGCCGCGCGCGGCATCGAGGCGGATCGAACGCTGCACCGGAGGCCCGAAGCCGTGGTGGATGCCCAGGAAGCCGGCGGCGTCGAAGCGCAGACAGGTCGCCCGGCACCGATCCTCGAGGCGGAACAACCCCAGGTCGAGTGGCGAAGGCTCGTCCCGCCCCCGGCGCGGGGCGGCGTGGGCGAGAACCGACCTGTACGCGTTCCGCAGCCCCGAATCGGCCGTATAGACGAAAGAGCCGGGATCGGCCAGCCAGTCCTCCCCGTCCACCTGAAGTTCGAGGGCGAGTTGGTCGTTATGGGCGTGGCCGCCGCTGCCGTCGGCCCCGAAGCCGCCGCACCGCACCGCCAGGAAGAAGCGCGGCCCCCGCCACAGATAGATCCCGAAGTCGGGATAGGCGGCGGCCTCCAGGCCTTCCAGGAGGCGCGGGTCCGGCAGGTGGATCACGGTCTCGACCGGCGTGCATTCCACCCCTTGCGCCCCGACGCGGCGGGCCATGGCGGCCAAGCCCGGCCCGCCGTCCAGGCGCCGGCCGCCTGCCAGGGCAAAAACCAAGGCCCCGGCGACCCCGGCTTGAGGACCGGCGAAGGCGGCCAGGTCCTCGCGGCCGAACAGGCCATTGATGGCGGCGACGCTCGTTCGGTGATCGAGCGCTTCCTCTTGCGGCAGCAAGGCGAAGAAGCGGCCGTTGTCGGTATCGCCCACCTGCGCCGCCCGGCCATCGGGCTTGGTGACGTGCAGACTGAATTCGGCCGCCCGCATCAGACGTTCCGCGCAGGGTGCCGGAAAGGCCGCGGGATCGAGAGCCAGGCACCAGGCGGCCATTTCGGCGACCAGGCGGTGATAGCCCGTGGAGGCTTCGAATCCCCCGCCGTCGGGGCCTAACTGGCGCGGAATTTCCGCCGCCAGTTCCCGCGTCGCCAAGACGAGCCAATCCCGGGCCTCGGGAACTTCGGGCAAGGCCCTGGCGATCCACGTCAAGCCGGCCAGATCTGCCAGGTAGTGGTTGCCGCGCCGGGTCGGATGCCATTCCAGGTTGGCCCGGACATGGCGGCCGTGGGCGACCAGACCGGCTCCCAGTTCGGCCAGGAAGGTAGAATCGAACCTTGCCCCGTGACGGACGAACAGGCCATGGGCGAGCACCAGGTTGGCGCCCCGGATGGCCACGTCCATCGGGCAGGCCCATTGGATGCCGAAGCCGGGCGGGTTGGCAGCCAGGAAGTCGAGAACCTGAGCGCGGTATTCGTCGCGCAGGCGGCTATCGTCGGGATCGAGTGCGAAGGCCAGGGCCAGGCGCGGCAGATGTTGCAGTCGCCCCAGTTCCCACGGCACCTTGACGTCGACGCCCGGCAGGTGTCCGTAAGGCTGGGCCGCATGCCAGACCGCCTCCGACCAGCGATGGCCGGATCGGAAGTCGATCTGCCAGTCGATGGGGCGGTAGCCGACCCCGATCAGGGCCCGGATGGCCTGGGAGCGCCCCCGGTTGCCCGGCGATAGCGAACTCGCCAAGTCGCCTTCGGCCGGCGGCGGCACGGCCGGGAAGCGGATGCCGAGAAAGCCGGGGCAGGTCATGCCGTGGCCGATCTCCACCTCGCCCGACCCCAGCAGATCGAAACGATGGGCCAGGAGGCGTCCGGCTTCCGCCCGCAGCAAGGCGGCCAGAGGCTCCAGAACAGCGGACGGAAGCGCCGGAATGAAATCGACGCCCAGGCCGCCCGTCGCGTCTGCGTAGGTGCAGGTCCGGCTCCATCGGGCCTGGGCCAGGCGTCCGCCCACAAGGCGCCGGAGATAGCGCCCCCCTTGGACCGCAACCGCGCGCGGCGACAGGCGCAGAGCCTGGCGGACCAGATGGGTCAAACCCATCGGACTATCGTCCCAGGCGCTTCTCGCGCCGTTCCTGCGCCCACTGGGGGAACAGGATGCCGCGCTGGGGCGCCCCGTCCAGCACGTACTCGATACTGCCCTTGAACAGCACCGCCGGAAGCGGGCCGGGAATGCGGAAGACCTCCCGGCCGGCGGGATCGAGGAACAGGGTGGTGGGGGTGAAGTTGACCCCGGTCTTCCGCGCATAGTCCTTTTCGGTCATCGCCTTGCCGTCGAAGCCGGTGACTTCCTGGCTGCCGTGGATGTTGATCTGCAGGGTGTCGAAGTTGGCCGACAGCAGGGCGACGACATCCTTGTCGGCGAAGACTTCCTTGTGCAGACGCTCGCAGCCGGGGCACCCAAGTTGCTCGAAGATCACCACCAAACCCTTCCTGCCGGCCGCCACGGCCTCCTTCATGTCATCGGCAAGCACCAGAAAGGACAGACCCTTGATCCAGGGCTGGGTATGCAGCCCGTCGGGCCGCAAGGGGCCTTCCGCCCGCACCGTACCGGCCGCCAGCAGCAGGGCCAGGGCGATCCACAGGGTCTTTCGCATGACGAGCCTCCCGGCAAAGCGATTCGCCGGGCATGGTAGCGCAAAATGGCGTCTGGCGTCAGTCCGCTTCGGCGTCCAGCGCGTAGCCGGCGGAACGGACCGTGCGGATCAGGTCCCGCTCGCCCACGTCGTTGAGCGCCTTGCGCAAGCGGCGGATATGGACGTCCACCGTGCGCAGTTCGACGTAGATGTCGCGCCCCCAGACCTTGTCCAGGAGCTGTTCGCGGGAAAAGACGCGGCCGGGTTTTTCCAGGAAAACCCTGAGCATGCGGAACTCGGTGGGCCCCAGCCGGACCGCCCGCTCGCCCCGGTTGACCCGGTGCGAGGCCAGGTCCATGGCCACATCCTCGTAACGCAGCGTCTCGCCGTCGCCGCCCGGCGCGGCGCGGCGCAATACGGCACGGGCGCGGGCCACCAGTTCCGAAGGAGAAAACGGCTTGACCACATAGTCGTCGGCGCCGCTGTCCAGGCCGCGGATGCGGTCGCTTTCCTCGCCGCGCGCGGTCAGCATGATGATCGGCAGGCCGCGGGTCTCGCCCTTCTGGCGCACCTGGCGGCAGACCTCGATGCCCGACAGCTTGGGCAGCATCCAGTCCAGGATCACCAGGTCGGGAGCTTGTTCGGCGATCTGCAATAGGGCTTCCTCGCCGTCCATGGCTATGGCGGTGCGGAACCCTTCCTTCTCGAAGTTGTATTTCAGGATCTCGACGAGAGGGGGCTCGTCCTCGACGATCAGGGCCAGCGGCTTCATTCGGCGCCCTTCCTGTCCGGTTGAATGACGGTGAAGCTGGAAGTGTCGCCCTTGGGCCGACTGTCTTCCGGTTCGGTGCCGCGCACCAGGAACAGCACGTTTTCGGCGATGTTGGTGGCGTGATCGCCGATGCGTTCCAGGTTCTTGGCGACGAACAACAGGTGTGTGCAGGCCGAGATGTTGCGGGGATCTTCCATCATGTAGGTGAGCAACTCGCGGAACAGGCTGGTGTGCAGCGCGTCCACGTCGCCGTCGCGCCGGCGCACGTCCTCGGCCTTGCCGGCGTCGCGGGTCAGATAGGCGTCCAGCACGTTCTTCATCATTTCCTGGACCAGACGCGACATGCGGGCCACCGTGGCGGCGGCCCCCATGGGCGGCGTCTGGGACAGGGCGACGGCCCGCTTGGCGATGTTCTTGCCGTAGTCGCCGATGCGCTCGATCAGCGCCGATGTCTTCAACGCCACCACGACCGCCCGCAAATCGCCCGCCACGGGCTGGCGAAGCGCCAGAAGGTTGATGGCGGCATGGTCGACTTGGCGTTCCAGCAGGTCGATGCGCTTGTCGGCGGCCACCACGCGGGCCGCCTTTTCGCTGTCGCGCTTGACCAGGGCGTCGATGGCGTCGGCCAGTTGCGCCTCCGCCAGCCCGCCCATCTCGGCGATCGCATTGTCGAGGCGGACGAGTTCCTCGTCGAACGACTTGACGATGTGGTGGTCGGTCATGACCCGCTCTCCCTCAGCCGAAGCGGCCGGTGATGTATCCCTGGGTCCGCGGGTCCCGGGGATTGGTGAAGATCTGTCCGGTGTCGCCCACCTCGACCAGTTCGCCCAGGTGGAAGAAGGCCGTGCGCTGCGAGACGCGGGCCGCCTGCTGCATGGAATGGGTGACGATGATGATGGTGTAGTTGGCGCGCAGTTCGTCGATCAGTTCCTCGATCTTGGCGGTGGCGATGGGATCGAGGGCCGAGCAAGGCTCGTCCATCAGGATCACCTCGGGCTGCACGGCGATGGCGCGGGCGATGCAAAGGCGCTGCTGCTGGCCGCCGGACAGGCCGGTGCCCGGTTCCTGCAGGCGGTCCTTGACCTCGTTCCACAGGCCGGCCTTTTCCAGGCTGGTGCGCACCACCTCGTCCATCTCGCCGCGAGTGGCGGCCAGGCCGTGGATGCGCGGACCATAGGCGATGTTGTCGTAGACCGACTTGGGGAAGGGATTGGGCTTCTGGAAAACCATGCCGATGCGCGCCCGCAGGTGCACCACGTCGACCGCCTTGGCGTTGACGTCGGTCTCGTCCATCTCGATCTTTCCCGTCACCCGGCAGCCGGGGATCAGATCGTTCATCCGGTTGAGGCAGCGCAGGAAAGTGGACTTGCCGCAGCCCGAGGGGCCGATCAGCGATGTCACCACATGCTCGGGAATTTCCAGATTGATGCCGAACAGCGCCTGCTTGTCGCCGTAGTAGGTCGACACGTCGGCGGCCTTCATCTTGATCTTGCCGTTTCCGTTGCCGTTGCCGTTGCCGAGATCGGCGGAGCGGACCTTGTGGGAGAGAGGTTTGAGGCTCATGGGATCCCTTACCAGCGTATCTCGAACCGTTTGCGCAGGTAGACCGCCAGCGCGTTCATGAACACGAGGAAGCCCAGCAGCACGATGATGGCGGCCGACGTGCGTTCCACGAAAGCGCGCTCGGGGGCGTCGGACCAAAGGTAGACCTGGACCGGCATGACCGTCGCCGGATCGGTAAAGCCGGCCGGTACGTTGACGATGAAGGCGACCATGCCGATCATCAACAGCGGCGCCGATTCGCCAAGGGCGCGCGCCATGCCGATGATGGTGCCGGTGAGGATGCCCGGCAGGGCCAGCGGCAGCACGTGATGGAAGACCACCTGGATGGGCGACGCGCCCAGGCCGAAGGCAGCCTCGCGGATGGAAGGCGGCACCGACTTCAGGGCCACCCGCCCGGCGATGATGATGGTAGGCAGAGTCATCAGGGCCAGCACCATGCCGCCGACCAGGGGCGCGGACCGGGGCAGGCCGAAGAAGTTGAGGAACATCGCCAGGCCCAGCAGGCCGAAGACGATGGACGGCACGGCCGCCAGGTTGTTGATGTTGACCTCGATCAGCTGGGTGAAGCGGTTCTTGGGCGCGAATTCTTCCAGGTAGACCGCCGCGCCCACCGCCACCGGGAAGGACAGCACCAGGGTCACCGCCATGGTCAGCAGCGAGCCCGTGAGGGCGCCCAGGATGCCAGCCTGTTCGGGTTCGCGGGAATCGCCCGCGGTGAACAGCACGCTGTTGAAGGCCTTCTTGACCAGCCCCTTGTCCTCCAGGGTCTTCACCCAGGCGGCCTGGCGGTCGTTGACCCGGCGTTCGGTCTCGGCCAAGTCGCGACGCACGTTGCCCTTGACGTGCTGGTCCACGTCGGCCGAAGCAGGCAGGGCCACCATCGCCTTGCCGCCCACCAGGGACGGGGTCTTCTCGACTTCGGCGCGCAAGGCGAAGCCGGCGCCCGAACTCAGCAAGGCGGCAAGCATCTGCCGGTCTCGGCGTTCCGCGATCTCGGGAAACTGGGCCCACAGGGCCTTCTTGGCCAAGCCTTGCCAGTCGCCGTCCTTGACCTGTTCGGGAACGAACTCGACCTCCAGGGATATCCGGGTCTGCAAGAAGGCCGAAACGCCGTTGGCGCCGATGGCGACGAACAGCAGCGCCAGGCAGGACAGGGCGAAGACGATGGCCGACAGGCCGTAGGCGCGGAACCGGCGCTCGGCGGCGTAGCGGCGCCTGAGGCTCGCCTCGATGCGGGCGGAAACGGTCATGGTCTCGCCGTTCATGCGGACTTCCCGGGGCAGGTGGGCGGCGGCGGCGTCACTCATACTGTTCCCTGTACTTGTTGACCACGTGGAGGGCGACCACGTTGAGCACCAGGGTCACCACGAAAAGCATCAGGCCCAGGGCGAAGGCCGCCAGGGTCTTGGCGCTGTCGAATTCCTGGTCGCCCACCAGGAGGGTGACGATCTGCACGGTCACCGTGGTGACCGCCTCGAAGGGGTTGGCCGTCAGGTTGGCGGTCAGGCCGGCGGCCATGACCACCACCATGGTCTCGCCGATGGCGCGCGACACCGCCAGCAACAGGCCGCCGATGATGCCCGGCAGGGCGGCGGGGATGATGACCAGGCGCACGGTCTCGGAGCGGGTGGCGCCCAGGCCCAGCGAGCCTTCGCGCATGGCGCTGGGCACGGCGGTTATCACGTCGTCCGAAATCGAGGACACGAAGGGGATGATCATCACCCCCATGACCACCCCTGCGGCCAACGCGCTTTCCGACGAGATGGCAAAGCCCGCCATGGCCCCGGTGTCGCGGAAGAAGGGCGCCACGGTCAGGGCGGCGAAGAAGCCGTAGACCACGGTCGGGATGCCGGCCAGGATTTCCATCAGCGGCTTGACCGTGTCGCGGAACTTGGGGTGGGCGTATTCGCCCATGTAGATGGCGGCGAACAGGCCCGTCGGCGCCGCGACCACCATGGCGATCAGCGAGATCAGCATGGTGCCGGCGAACAGCGGGATGGCGCCGAAGCGGCCGGAAGCGCCCACCTGGTCGGCACGCAAGGCCGTCTGGGGGCTCCATTCCAGGCCGAACAGGAAGTCGAGCGGCGGCACCTTCTGGAAGAACCGCATGGCCTCGAACAGCAACGACAGCACGATACCCAGGGTGGTGAAGATGGCGATCACCGAACAGACCAGCAGGAAGACGCGCACCAGGGTTTCGATGCGGTTGCGGGCCCGGAAGTCGGGATGGATGCGCCCGCGGGCATAGGTCAGGCCCGCCGCGGCCAGGGCGGTGGACACCGCGGCCATGGCAAGAAAGCTGGTCTGGCGGAGTGCGGCGTAGTGGTCGGCGGCGGCCCGCATCTCGGCCGATGGCTCGCCCCCGAAGACCTGGCCGCGCGCCAGGTTGCGGACTTCGGTGAGCAGCAGGCCGATGCGCGAGCCGTCCAGGCCGCGCAGGGATTCGGGCAGGGCGGAAACCACCAGGGTTTCCACCACCCGCCCTTCGAAAACCAGCCAGACGGCCAGCAGGGCCAAGGCCGGCAGGCCGCACCAGGCGGCCACGAAGTAGCCGTAGTAGTCGGGAAGCGAATGCAATTGGCGGAGGTTCCCGCCGACGCCGGCCACCGCCCGCGACCGCCCCAGGGCGAAGCCCGCCAGGGTGAGCACGATCAGGACCAGGAGGAGAACGGTCGTCTGCACGGGAAACCTCGCCGATTGCCGTCAGGTTACTTCACGTTGTTCGCCAGGTCGCGGGCGGCCTTGCCCAGGGTCTCGCGATCCGCCTTGGGCAGCGGGATCAGACCCTTGTCGGCCAGGTAGCCGCTCTCGCCCCAGGCCTTCTCGCTGGTGAATTCGGCCACGAATTCCTGCATGCCGGGGATGGTGCCGACATGGGCCTTCTTCACGTAGAAGAACAGCGGACGGGAGACCGGGTACTTGCCCGACGCGATATTGTCGAAGTTGGCGTCGGTGCCTTCCACCTTGGTGGCCTGGATCTTGTCGGCGTTCTGGTCGAGGAAGCTGAAGCCGAAGATGCCGAAAGCGTTGGTGTTGGATTCCAGCTTGCGCACGATCAGGACGTCGTTCTCGCCGGCTTCGATGAAGGCGCCGTCCTCGCGGACGCCCTGGCAGACCGCCTGGTGCTTCTTCTTGTCGGCTTCCTTGAGCGCCTTGGATTCGGGGAACTTGTCGCAGCCCGGTTCCATGACCAGTTCGACGAAGGCGTCGCGGGTGCCCGATGTCGGCGGCGGGCCCAGCACTTCGATCTTCTGGGCAGGCAGCGAAGCGTCGATCTCGCTCCACATCTTGTAGGGGTTGGCCTTGAAGCCGCCGGCCCCGTCCGGCACGTCCTTGGCGAGCGCCAGGAAGAGCTGCTGGCGGGTGACGGTCATCTGCTTGGCGCTCTTGGAATTGGCGATCACGATGCCGTCGAAGCCGATCTTGACCTCGGTGATATCGGTGATGCCGTTCTTGACGCAGTCCTCGACCTCGGACTTCTTGATGGCGCGCGAAGCATTCGTCATGTCCGGATTGTTGGGGCCGATGCCGGCGCAGAACAGCTTGAAGCCGCCGCCGGTGCCGGTGCTTTCCACCACCGGGGACTTGAACTTGCCTTGCTTGCCGAACTGTTCGGCCACCGCGGTCGAGAAGGGATAGACGGTCGACGAACCGACGATGCGGATCTGGTCGCGGGCCTCGGCGGCGCCGGTAAGGGCGACGGTCGCCACGGCGGCGAGCAGGATGGAATTCTTGAGCATGGATGGTCTCCTCGGGGTTTCACCTCAATGGGGCGGAACCTATGAAGCGTCGGCTTCGATTTTATGACTGCTCGGTTACGCTTTTATGACATACGGGAAGAAGGACCGTCACCGTCGTCCCTTCGCCGACCTCGCTGGAAATCATCAGCCGGCCGCGGTGGCGGTTGACGATGTGCTTGACGATGGCCAAGCCCAGCCCGGTTCCGCCGGCGCCCCGCGAGCGCGCCTTGTCCACCCGGTAGAATCGTTCGGTAAGGCGCGGCAAGTCGTCGCGGGCGATGCCCTCGCCCTGGTCCGCCACCGTCACCGCCACGCCGGGACAGTCGATGGAAGGCAGCCGTTCGACGGTGAAGGCGGAAACCTGCACCGTCGAGCCCTCGCGGGCGTATTTCAGGGAATTGTCGATCAGGTTCTGGAAGACCTGGGTCAGTTCGTCGGCCGCGCCCATCACGGCCGGCAGGTCGGGCGGCAGGTCGAGGCGAATGGTCATCCCGCGACCTTTCGCCCGCTCGGCCACCAATTCTGCGACCTGGCGCAGCAGGCGGTCGACCGGAGCCTTGGCCCGGGGCAGGATGTGCTCGTTGACTTCGACCCGCGACAGGGACAGCAGGTCGTCGATCAGGCGGGCCATGCGGCCCGATTCGCGGGCCATGATGGCGAGGAAGCGGTCACGGGCCTCGGCGTCGTCGGCGGCGGGACCGCGCAGGGTTTCGATGATGCCGATCAGGGCCGAAAGGGGCGAACGCAGTTCGTGGCTGACATTGGCGACGAAATCGGCCCGCATCTGCTCGGCGCGCCGGGCCAGGGTGGTGTCGTTGAGCACCAGCACGGCGCGCACCGCCCCGCCGGACTGGACCGGCACGGCCACCACCTGGACGCGGTAGTCGCGCTGCACGGGCACCGGCAGGGAGACTTCGACCTCGCGACGGTCGTCCTCGCCCTCCAGCACCGCGTCGACGGCGTCCAGTGCCGCCGGGTGGCGCAAGGCGCGGGCCAGGTTGAACCCCACCAGCCCGCCGCCCAGCAACTCGTCGGCCGCCCGGTTGGCGGCCAGCACGCGCCGGTCCCCGTCCAGCAGAATCACCGGATCGGGCAGACTGTCCAGGACGGCATCGGGAATCGGGAACATCGGGGAAGGATAGCGACAGTCCGGTCCGCGCCAAGTGAAATCTCAGCGATGCCGGTCGGCATTTCCGCGCCCGGTCCCTTCGTCTCTCGCCAAGGGAAGAGCCATCGTCACAGTCCCGTTCGTGACGCTCGCCGCCCGCGCGGCGGGAGAATCCTGCTTCTGGGGAAGGGAAGTGGGCAGGACCAACCACGACACCATCGCGGCCATGGCCAGGGCCGCCACCCTGCCCGAGGACACGATCAAGCGTCGGGGCAGAGAAGGCGCAGAAAACCGTTCCGCCTTGGGCCGTCGGCGCTGGCACCGGAAAATCTCGCGCCGGACCACGCCCCCTTGTTCATCCTCGGTATCCAGGCATATCTGGACGATATCGAAGGCCGGGTTGCCAAGCGCGCCGACAGCGATGGAAGCCGCCCTTTCCGCCCGCTCGGGCGACAAGACCGTGATGGTGACCCAGGTTGCCCCGTGCCGCGCCTCGACCACCAAACGTCGTCCCGAATGCTCCGCCATGTCCGCTCCCCGGCTTGCCGCCGTTAGAACTGGCCGCGTGAAATCATTGGGGAAATTCTGACTCTCCCATGGTTAACGAACCCATAAGGGCCAGTCTCCTTCAATCGGCAAGCGGCATTCCGGCTCAAGGCTCTTGCCAGGCCGCGCGGAGGGCTCCACAAAGAGGTCATGCTCAGTCCCACCGATCTCCGCCGTGCCGCCGCCTGGGTGTTCGATCTGGACAACACCCTCTATCCCGCCTCCTGCGACCTGTTCGCTCGCATCGACGAACGAATGAAGGCCTGGATCGCCGATTTCCTGGGGGTCGACCACGAGGAGGCCTTCCGGGTCCAGAAGCTCTACTTCCGGGAATACGGCACCACGCTACGGGGCCTGATGGACCGCCACGGGGTGGAGCCCGAGCCCTATCTGGATTACGTCCACGACATCGACGTCTCGGCGGTGCAGCCCAATCCCCGGCTGGGACGAGCCTTGGCGGCCCTGCCGGGGCGCAAGCTGGTCTTCACCAACGGCTCGGTCCGCCATGCCAGGAGGGTCACCGACCGGCTGGGCGTCACCCACCTGTTCGAGACGGTGTTCGACATCGCCTCCGCCGACTACGTCCCCAAGCCCGACCCCGCGGTCTACCGCCAGTTGGTGGCCGACCACGATCTCGACCCGTCCGGTACCGTGATGGTCGAGGACATGGCCCGCAACCTGGAGCCGGCGGCGGCCATGGGCATGACCACGGTCTGGGTGGACGCGGGAACCCCCTGGAGCCGAGAGGGCTCGGACCAGCCCTACGTCCATTACGCTGCCGGGGATCTGACCGGCTGGCTGGCGGGAATCGCAGACGTTTAGGCCTCCTTCCCCCTTTCCGGCGGATTCGACTGGGCCTGTACGCAGGCGGCGGATCGGGTTACAGTCGCCCATCCGCCACAACCGGGCGCCCACCGAATGATCCGCGAGCTTGCCCTGGCCTTCCAACTCGGTCCCGCCGAGGCGGCGACCCTGCGGGGCGCGGCGCCGTGGCGCGGGCTTGGTGCCGGCCGCGCCACGACGCGGACCGTGACTCTGACGTGGTTCGACACCCCCGACCAGGCCCTACGCGACCGCTACATTTCCCTTTGCGTCGAGGCGGCCGGAACCCGCCGCCGGGAACGGGTCGAAATGGTGGGGCTGCGTCTCGCCGCCGCCGCCGAGCATCTGGCCTGGGAGGCCCCTCTGCGTAGCGAGGCGCCCACCCTGGCGACCCCGCGGGACGAACGCCTGCGTTCCTACCTGGACGGCCTGGAGGAAGCGCCGCTGGCTCCCGTCTACCGCGCCGAGATCAAGCGCACGTCGCGCCGATTGTCCACCGCCGACGGCACTATCGTCGACGCGATCCTCGAAGAGGGCGGGATCGTCGCCCAGGGCAGCCCGCGGGAAGTGTGCCGCCTGGTGCTGAGGGCGGCTCCCGAGATGGCTTCCGGCCTGTTCGCCCTGGCCCGTCACATCGCCGTCGAATGGAAGCTGCCGCTCGCCACCCGTTCCCTGGCCGACCGGGCCCGCGACCTCGTCGCGAACCAGCCCCCCGGCTGGACCCGCCGCCGGCCTTCGGACCTGGGGCCCGACTCGACGGTGGAACAGGCCATGGCCTCGATGGTCCGCCAAGGTTTCGACCATATCCTCGCCAACCAAGCCTCGGTACTGGAAAGCGACGATCCCGAAGGTATCCACCAGATGCGCGTCGGCCTGCGCCGTACCCGCTCGGCGCTACGCCTGTTCCGTAAGCTGTTGCCGGCCGCCCAGTACGATTGGCTGACCGCCGAGATCAAATGGGCGACCGCACAGTTGGGCCCGGCCCGCGACATGGACGTCTTCGAGGACGAACTGGTCGCGCCCGCCGTCGCGGGGGCCGGCGATCACGCCGCCTTCAAGGCTCTGGCCGGGCGCATCCGCGCGGAAAGGACCCGCCGCCGCCGCGCCGCCCGCCGCGCCCTCGAATCGGCCCGCTGGAGGATCTTCGTCCTCGAAGTCGGCGGGTGGTTGACCGGGCAGGCCTGGCGGGTCGCCTGGGGGCCCGACCTGCCCGACAAACTGCTGTCGCCCATCGGCGACTTGGCGGCCCGGCAACTGGCCCGCCGCCACCGGCAGATACATCGCGACGGCCGCCGCTTCCACGAACTGACGCCCGAAGAGCGACACCAGTTGCGTATCGACGTCAAGAAGCTGCGCTACGCCCTGGATTTCTTCGGCCCCCTTTACGCGGAGCGGCGGGTCACCCGTTACCTGGAACGCCTGGCAGGCCTGCAGGACGGCCTCGGGTACCTGAACGACGTGACCGTGGCCCGCCGGCTGATCGACGGACTCTGTGCCGGCTGCAAGGGCGAGACTCTGGTCCGCTGCCTGCTGGCCGGCGGCCTGATTCTCGGCTGGCACGCCCACGGGGCAGTGGCGCGCGAAGATCAGCTCAAGGCCGATCTGGCCGTCTTCCTGCGCGCCAAACCTTTCTGGAACTCCTGACGCCCCTGCGGCGCCGCGCAAGATTTTTGCGCGCGCCGACCCCGGCCGCGAAAGCTTCGAACAACAAATAACCGCTATTACGTTAAGTTACAATTTCGCATTTGCTTACAGTGCGTTGCAGCATTTCATTTGCTTGCTTTTTCGTCCGATCCCGACTTACCCTAAAGCCCAGCGATTCAGGCGAAGGAGACGATCCATGGCAAAAGCGGCCACCCGCAAGTCCGCCAAGGCCCCGGACCCGGCACTGCCGGGCCGCGAGGAACTGCTCGGATATTACCGGCAGATGCTGCTGATCCGCCGTTTCGAGGAAAAGTCGGGCCAGCTCTACGGCATGGGTCTGATCGGCGGTTTTTGCCACCTCTACATCGGCCAGGAGGCCGTGGTGGTCGGCCTGCAATCGATCGCCAATCCCCAGGACACCGTGGTCACCAGCTACCGCGACCACGGCCACATGCTGGTCTGCGGCATGGACCCCAAGGGCGTGATGGCCGAACTCACGGGCCGGGCCGGCGGCTATTCCAAGGGCAAGGGCGGGTCCATGCACATGTTCTCGCGCGAGAAGAACTTCTTCGGCGGCCACGGCATCGTCGGCGCCCAGATGCCCATCGGCACCGGGCTCGCCTTCGCCCACAAGTACAAGGACGACGGCGGGATCTGCTTCGCCTATTGCGGCGACGGCGCCATCAACCAGGGCCAAGTCTACGAGGCCTTCAACATGGCGGCGCTCTGGAAGCTGCCGGTGGTCTACGTGATCGAGAACAACCGCTACGGCATGGGCACCTCGGTGGAACGCGCCTCGGCGAACGCCGAGCTTTACCGGCGCGGCCAGGCCTACGACATCCCCGGCCAGCAGGTGAACGGCATGGACGTGCTGGCGGTGCGCGAGGCCGGCGCCAAGGCCGCCGCCCACTGCCGGGCCGGCCGGGGCCCCTACGTGCTGGAAATGAAGACCTACCGCTACCGCGGCCATTCCATGTCCGACCCGGCCAAGTACCGCACCAAGGAGGAGGTCGAGCGGGTGCGCAAGGAAAGCGATCCCTTGGATACGCTCCGCGACCTGCTGTTCACCCGCGGCCTGGCGGACGAGGCGGCGCTGAAGGAGATGGACCGGCAAGTGAAGGACATCGTCGGCCAGGCGGCGGAATTCGCCCAGGCCAGCCCGGAACCCGGTCCGGCGGAGCTGTATACCGACATCCTGGTGGAGGCCTGAGCCATGCCCGTCAACATCCTGATGCCCGCCCTCTCCCCCACCATGACCGAGGGCAAGCTGGCGCGCTGGCTGAAGAACGAGGGCGACGCCGTGAAGAGCGGCGAGACCCTGGCCGAAATCGAGACCGACAAGGCGACCATGGAACTGGAGGCGGTGGACGAAGGCACGCTTGGCAAGATCCTGGTCCCCGCCGGCACCGAAGGGGTCAAGGTCAACGCTCCCATCGCCGTCATCTTGGAGGAAGGCGAAAGCGCCGCCGCCCTGGACGCCGCGCCGGCGCCGATGGCCGCCCCGGCGCCCGCGACCGTCGCGCCCT
>JAMOBD010000027.1 GCA_039908345.1 Magnetospirillum sp. WYHS-4 | reverse complement strand
TGCACGCCTTCTTCGATCCGGCGACTTCGTCTCTGACGTACGTCGCGTGGGATGAACTCACACGCGACGCGGTCGTGATCGACCCCGTGCTCGACTACGATCCCGCGACGCACTTGACGAGCGCGCACTCGCTCGATCGCGTGAGCCGCCTGGTCCGTGACCTCGATCTCAACGTACACTGGATTCTCGACACGCACGCGCACGCCGACCACCTGACCGCGGGTCGCGAGTTGCGTGCGCGGATGCCGGGCGCGCGCTGGGGCATGGCCTCGGCGCTGGGCGAGGTGTTCTCGCGCTTCCGCGAGGTGCTGGAGGTCTTCAGCTAGATGGCCGAAGACGCCGCCTCCAAGACAGAAGAGCCGACACCCAAGAAGCTCGAGGACGCGCGCCGCAAGGGCGACGTCGCCAAGTCGCTCGATATCCCCCAGCTCGCGTCGCTGGCAGCCGCCTTCGGCGTGCTCGCCGGCGCCCGGACCGGCACCCTGGAAATGATCTCGCCCGGCATGCGGCGCGAGGTGGTGGACGGCGTCGACAAGATCCGCGGCGCCTACACCGCAGGCAACGTCGCCACCCTGCTGGACCTGCCTTTCGCCCTCGTTTTCGTCGGCATGCTGTTCCTGCTGAGCCCGCCCATCGCCGTCGTGGCCTCCACCGTCATCACGCTGGTGCTGCTGGGCAGCCTGGCGTCTTCCGCCAGCCTGGCTTCCCGCATGAAGGACCTGGCGGTGGCGGGCGGCAGGCGCGGCGGCCTGATCGCATCGGCCATCGTCGCCGCGGACACCATACGCGCCTTCAATCTGGGCGGGTTCGTCCGCCAGGCCTGGGAAACGGAAGACGCGCGCCAGCGCCGCCTGGCGACCGTCATCGGCCTGCGCCAGGGCCTCCTGCAATCCGCCACCCAGACCGGCCAGGCCCTGATGGCGGTGGCCGTGATGGCCCTGGGCGCCGTGTTGGTGGTCAAGGGCGAGTTGAACATCGGCGCCCTGATCGGCTGCAACATCCTGGCCGGCAAGGCCCTGGGGCCCATCGTCTCCTTCGCCAAGCTGGCCGAGGCCTTCGCCAAGGCGGGCCACGCCGGGGCCATGATCGGCGAATTCGCCCGCCTGCCCATGGAACGCCTGCAGGGGTCCAAGCTTGCCCATTACGCGGGCGCCCTGGAATTCCGCGACCTGGCCTTCGCCTATCCCAACGCCAAGGGGCCTTTGTTCGAATCCCTCACCCTGCGCCTGGAGCCGGGCAGCCTGCTGGTGGCGTCGGGAGGCAACGGCACCGGCAAGACGACCCTGGCCCGCCTGCTGCTGGGCCTGGTGGAACCGACGCGCGGCCAGATCTTCATCGACGGCGTCGACCTGGCCCAAGTCCTGCCCGAATGGTGGCGCCGCCAAGTGATCTACCTGCCGCAGGAGCCCCGCTTCCTCAACGGAACGCTGGCGGAAAACATCCGGGCGGTCAATCCGGACCTGGACGACGAGGCCCTGTCGGCCCTGATCGACCAGGCGGGCCTTCGCGACTTCGTGTCCCGCAGCGCCGCAGGCTTGGCGAGCGAAATCACGGGCCACGGCGACAACCTGGCGCTGGGTATCCGCCGCCGCCTCGCCCTCGCCCGGGCCCTCGCCCACGACGGCATGCTGGCGGTGATCGACGAACCGGGCGAGGGTCTGGACAAGGAAGGCGTCGCAAGGGTCAACGCGGTGCTGATGGACCTGGCCCGGCGCGGGCGCACCATCGTGGTGCTGACCCACGATCCGTCGACGATCCGGGGCGCCCGCTGGGTGGTCGATCTGAACGCCAAGCCGGTGCCGCGCGTCCAGGCGGGGGACACGCCATGAACGGGGAAGGGCCGGAAGACGCCGTCGGCGCCGCGACGCGGGCCTTCTTTTGGCTTTGCGTGGCCCTGGTGGGCGGGTTTCTCGCCTGGGCCGGCATCGGCACCCTGGAGGTGGTGAGCACCGCCATGGGCGAGGTCATCCCCTCCACCCAGTTGAAAAGCGTCCAGCACCTGGAAGGCGGCATCGTGCGCGAGATCCATGTCGCCGAAGGCGACCGGGTCGAAGCCGGCCAGCCCCTGGTCAGCCTGGAACCCACATCGACCGGCGCCGACGTGGGCGAGTTGACCGCCCGCCTGGCCTCGCTGAAGGCCGACATCGTCCGCCTGGAAGCGGAAGCCGCGGGGGCCACGCAGATCGCCTTTCCCGCCGACTTCGCCGCCGATCATCCGGGCGCCGTGCGCGAGGCCAGGAGCCTTTTCGATGCCCGCCGCGCCCGCATCGAGGGCCAGATCGCCCAATCCCAGGAAACCGTCGCCCAGCGCGAGCAGCAGGTGCGGGAAATCTCCGCCCGGCTGGGCAATACCCGCGACAAGCTGAAGCACCTGAACGAGCAGGTGAAGATCAGCGAGGAACTGCTCAAGGACGACCTGACCAATCGCATGGTGCATCTCAACCTCTTGAAGGAGCAGTCGGGCCTGCGCAGTTCGGTGGCCGAGGACGAAGCCGCCCTGCCGCGCCTTCAGGCCTCGATCCGCGAGGCCCGCCAGCAGATGGAAAACATCCGCACCGGCTTCCACGAGGAAGTTCACGGCGATCTGGAAAAGAAGCGCCGCGACCTGGAAGAACTTTCCGCCCGCTTCCGCAAGTTCGAAGACAGCCTGACCCGCACGGTGCTGCGCGCCCCGGTGGCGGGGCTGGTCAAGACCCTTTACGTCGCCACCTTGGGCGGGGTGGTGAAGGCCGGCGGCTCGGTTGTCGATCTGGTGCCGGAAGGCGACCGCTTGGTCATCGAGGCCAAGCTGCCGGTGCAGGACGTGGGCTACGTCCATCCCGGCCAGACTGCGGTGGTGCGCCTCGCTTCCGCCGACGCGGTGCGGCTGGGCGACATCGAAGGCAAGGTGGTCCAGGTCAGCCCCGACGCCTTCCAGCAGGAAAAGGGCGGCGCCTATTACCGGGTGCGGATCGAAACCGGCCGCGACTACTTCGAACGCAAGCAGTTGCGCTACAGCCTGGTGCCCGGCGTCCAGGTCCAATGCAACATCCGGATCGGCCAGCGCACGGTGATGGAATACCTGCTGGAGCCGTTCCTCGGCACCTACCACATGGCACTCAGGGAGCGCTGATGAGTATCTGGGGCAAAGTGATCGGCGGCGTGGCGGGCTTCGCCATGGGCGGGCCCCTGGGGGCCCTGGCCGGCGCGGTGGCCGGGCATGCCTTCTTCGACAAGCGGCGGGAGGAAGAGGCTCCGCCCGCGCTGGGCTACGATGCCGAACGCCAACTCGCCTTCACCATGGCGGTGATCGTGCTGGCCGCCAAGATGGCCAAGGCCGACGGGGTGGTCAGCCGCGACGAGATCGCCGCCTTCCGCGGCCTGTTCCACATTCCGCCCGACGAGATCGGCAATGTCGGCCGCCTGTTCGACGAGGCGCGGGCCGACGCCGCCGGCTTCGAGCCCTACGCCGCCCAGATCGCCAGCCTGTTCGCGGGTCAGCCGGCGGTGCTGGTGGAACTTCTGGACGGCCTGTTCGCCATCGCCAAGGCGGACGGCGCGATCCACGAGGCCGAACTGGACTTCCTGCGCCGGGTGGCGGCGATCTTCGGCTTCGGGCCGCAGGCCTTCGAACGCATCCGCCAAGCCCACATGCCGCCCCAGGAAGCGGACCCTTACGAAATCCTTGGCGTCGAACGGGGTGCCGCCGATGCCGCGATCAAGGCGGCCTGGCGGAAGCTCAGCCGCGAAAACCACCCCGACCGCCTGGTCGCCCAAGGCCTGCCGCCCGAGTTCGCCGAACAGGCCAACCGTCGCATGGCCGCCATCAACGCCGCCTACGACCGCATCGCCAAGGAACGGGGCATGAAATGAAGCCCCGGGACGGCTGGCTGCTGGCGACCGTCCTGGTGGTCTGGGCGCTCAACATGGTCTTCGCCAAGGCCGGGCTGGCCCAGATTCCCGCCTTGCTGATGATCGCGCTCCGCTTCGTCCTGGTGGCACTGCTGCTGGCGCCCTACCTGCGCCGTCCGCCGACGTCGATGAGGGAACTGGCGATCCTGTCCGGCCTGGTGGGCGTCGTCCATTTCGGACTGTTGTTCAAGGGCCTGGAAGGCGTGGGTGCCGGACCGGCCTCCATGGCCTCCCAGACTTTCGTGGTCTGGGGCGCCGTGCTGGCCTGGCTGTTCTACCGGGAGAAGCTGCGGCCCTTGCAGATCGCCGGCATGGCCCTGGCCTTCGCCGGGGTCGCCGTGCTGGCCGGCGAGGCGCCCGACGGCCGTGACGCTCCCTCCTTCCTGATGGTGGTGGCCGCCGCCTTCACGCTGGCCTACGCCACCATCCGCATCAAGCGGCTGGGCGACGTCCATCCCATGGCCCTGAACGCCTGGATCGCGCTGTTGGGGGCGCCGCAACTGCTCGCCGTCTCCCTGGTGGTCGAAAGCGGCCACCTGCCGGCGCTGGCGGCCGCCGACTGGCGGGGCTGGGGCGCCACCGCCTTCATGGCCGTCGGGGGGACCATCGTCGGCCACGGCCTGTGGTATCATCTGGTCAAGCGCTACCCGGTGAACGTCACCGTGCCGCCCACCTTGCTGTCGCCGGTGCTGGCGGCGCTGTTCGCCGCTTGGCTGCTGGATGAGCCCTTGGGCTTGCGTTTGCTGCTGGGCGGGGCCATGACGCTGGGCGGCGTGGCCGCCATCCAGGTCTTCCAGGCGAGAGCCGCGCGATGATCGATCTGCCGTCCCCCAACTGGAACAACCGCCCGGCAGGAATCGCTGTCGATATGCTGGTGCTGCACTACACCGGCATGCGGACCGCCGCCGAGGCTCTGGCGAGGCTGTGCGATCCGGCGGCCGAGGTCAGCGCCCATTACGTCGTCGACGAGGACGGAACACTCTATCGTCTGGTGCCGGAGGATAAGCGGGCCTGGCATGCGGGCTTGGCTTCCTGGGGCGGGCGAAGCGACGTCAACACCCGCTCGCTGGGCATCGAACTGGTCAATCCCGGCCACGAGTTCGGCTACCGCCCCTTTCCCGAGGCCCAGATGGCGGTGCTGGAAGCCTTGTGCCGGGACATCCTGGACCGCCACGCGATCCCGCCCGCCAACGTGGTGGGCCATGCGGACGTGGCGCCGCGACGCAAGGCCGATCCGGGCGAGATGTTCGACTGGCGCCGCCTGGCGGCCAAGGGCATCGGGCGCTGGCCCACGGGCGCCCGCTTGCGAATGGCCCCGCCCGACGAGGTGAAGGCCTGGCTGGCCGCCTGCGGCTACGAGACCGAAGACCCGGCCGCCAGCCTGACTGCCTTTCAGCGCCACTTCCGGCCGACCCGTTGCGACGGCCACCCGGACCCGGAGACCGTCGGCCTGTTAGCGGCCTTGGCGATCTAATCCGGATTTCTCGTGTGATACTGGCCAACCCTTGAAATGACTCGTTGGCCGGTTGGTTCTCTAACCGGTGTCAATGCCTGGCACTCCACCTTTCCGCCTGATTCGGTCGAGATGCCCAATCGGGGACCTGGTTCTCTCCGCAGACCTCGGGCGGAGTTAGCCGCACCCTGGCTCCCGCCAGTTCCTGACCACCAAGCGGGGCGGTTCGGCGCTCCACGCGGCCTGTTTCTCGGCTTCATCCTGTCGGGTTCCCGGCTTCGCCGACAAGATCGTCTCGACGTACGCCCCCGGCATGCCTACGCCGGAAATCCATGGCCACCTGCGCAATTTCGGGGCGGGGATGCCGGACGGGCCCTCCCCGGTGGAGCACGGGCCCGTCCGACGGATTATTCCACGTCGACGTAGAACAGGTGGTCGCCGATGACGATCTTGGGCGAGCGCCGCCTGGCCCAGGGAGGAGTAATACCCCGGGCGTGGTAATGGGTGGCACCGCCCGTGGGATCGGAGAGCCGACCTTCGATGGCGTCGCGGGCGATGCGCAGGCAGACGGCGAAGACCTTGTTTCGCGCGGTGGCCTTCAGCAGCGCCTCGCGGTTGGGATCGTCCGCGTTCCAGCACGAGAATTGCCAGGGCTTGCGGCACACTTCGGCCACCGTGTTGCCCCACCAGTAGCCACCCTTGCGTCCGCGCGCCTTGCGAACCCGGTTCATCACCAGGCAAGCGATGGCTTCCCTGCCTTCGGCCGGCTCGCCGCGGGCCTCGCCGTAGAGAGTGCGGGCGAGAACGTCGATGGCCTCGCTTTGCGGCTGGGGCCCGGTCATGACCAAGCTCCCTTGTGGTCGCGGGGGCTACGGTCGAGCTTGTCCTCGATCCGCACCAGATGTTCGGTGAGGCGCTTCTCCACTTCCTTGAGATAGGAGATGGAAGCATAGTGCTGCGCTACCTCCAGCTTATAGGCCGACAGCCGTTCCTTCTGAGCGGCGACATCGGCATCGCAACGTTGCCGACACGCGTCGAAAGACTGATCCAGATCCTGGCGGTTGCGCCAGATCATCCAGAACAGTCCCGCGAGCGCAGGAAGCTCGACGACCGTGATCCACCAGATCAGGTCGACGGTCCAGGTTTCCTTCATGGACGTGACTCCGTGGTTGGTTGGAAAGGAAAAGCCCCGCCGGAGCGGGGCTTCGTGAGGGCACCGATGGTGCCGATTTCCCCGACGATGAGGAAATCTGTTGCCTCGTATTCAGATCTCGAAATCGAGGCCCGCCTTCCATCCCGCGGTGCCTGGCCGCCATCGACCCCGCGAGCGGATGTCGTCGGGGTCGGCCAGGCGCGCCAGGCGGACCGGTTCGGTAAGCAGGCAGCCGGCTACCGCGTCCAGGCCATCGTCGGGACCTGACCCTTGGGCGGTCCATTCCCGCATCTCGGTGATGAAGGGCGTCGACCAGACCTCGCGGTGAACATGCAGCCGTCCGGCTGCCAGGACCGCATCGAAGGCGTCGATGATTCGCAGTTCCTTGTTCCGCGTGCTCGTCATTTCGACGACCGCGCAGGCCAGGCCGGCGGCACGCAACTCGCGGCGCAACAGGCCCGGAAGGAACTTACCGAGACCGTTGCTTTCCAGACGTACGGCCGGCAGGAAGAATTCGTCGGCGAAGGCGGCAACCTGGCGGCAAAGCTGAGTCGCCTCGTCGACCTCGGCAAGCTTGGCCGGATCATGGCGCAGGTAGCGTATGCGGTGCAGCCAGTAGTCGCCGTCGGCATCGGTGAAGACGGCGGCGACGACGCTGGCATCTCCCTTGCCGGGAGACCCGTACGCGGGGTCCCACCAGCAGGAGGCCGAGACTAGTCGGTGCCCGCCCAGAGAGAGGGTGGCTTCGCCGTTGCCTTCGGCATAGACAAGATCGTCGGTGTATTCCCGCAGCTTATCGGGATCGAGCCGGCCTTCCGCCAAGCTGGTGGGCCTGAGCATCATCTGGCTGTCGAACTTGTTGGGACCGGTACGACGCCGGATGGCCTCGATCTTCGCGGCAGGGAAGCGTTCCGGCCACCGGCTTTCGCCCTTCTCGTCGACGACAGCCAGTTCCAGACGACGGAACCCGGCCAGGAAGGGCGCTTCCTCGCCGGTCTCCCGCCGCACCTCCTCGGCGTAGATGGTGTAGAAGGTGTGGGGTGTACCGACATAGAGCTGCAGACCGCCCGGCACCAGGACGTAGTCCAATTCGTGCAGGCGTTCGCGCAGGTCGGCGCGCTTGTTGACGCTGTCGCAGGTATTGGGCACCTCGACGTCGTCGCAGATGATGACGTCGGCGCGCGAACCGGTGACGTTCGCCCCGATGCCTTTGGCGAGCATGGAAGGATCGCGCAGTTCGGCCGGGCGCTTGACGGTGAACTGGTCGGAGGCCCATTGGTCGGCTCGTTCGGGCTTCAAGCCCTTGGTCAGCGGGTGGCGTTCGATGATCCGCTTGACGTTGCGCACCATCTTGCGGGCCAAAGCCAGATCGGCGGCCATCACGAGGATGCGGAGGTTGGGATCGCGCCCGAGCAGCCAGGCACAGAACAGGCCGACCAGGGTGGACTTGCCGCTGTTGCGGAAGGCCATGAGCAGCAGGTGATGATGGCGCGCCCGCCAGCTTTCGTCGAGCCAGCGCGCCATGCGGATGTGAAGGTCTGGGGTCTTGAGCGACTGGCGTTCGTTCCAGATCCAGACGAAGGCGGAAAAGTCGGCTTGGGGATCGGTCATCGGAATTTTCCCTCGAAAGGAAGAGGGCGCCGCCCCTCGGCTGCGGCGCTCTCCTGGTTCAAGCTTCTGGGTCTTCCCCCTCGCCCAGGGCGGCCCGCGCGCGGGCGATCAGGGACGAGGGGTCTTCGTCGGCAGGCCCGCCCGGACCGGACATCCTGTCCGACCCGTCGACCCAGCGGGCCAGCTTGGCCAGCAGGTCCAGGTGGCCTAGGGCGGCCCGGCAGGCGGCATGGTATTGCGCCGCCTCCTTGGCATCGGCAGGCGGCGGGTCCTTGGCCAGGGCCTCGTAACCGGCCATGGCCGCCGCGATGAGGGCGGGCAAGCGCAGGGACAGCACCCCCCGCGCCTCTTCGATGGTGGCCGGACCGCTGGCCTTCTTACGTGAACCCGCCATGGTCAAAAGTCCGGCCACAGATCGTCGTCGCCGATCTCCAAACCGGGCTCGGCGGCAAGCCGAACCTCAATGGCGTCGGACGCCGCGCGCACCGACTTGATCCAGGCCCAGGCGGCATCGATCAAGGCCGCTTCGGCCTGTTCGGCCTCGGTCCAGGTCGCCTCGCCGCGGCGTATCAGTTCAACGGCACGTGCCGTCATGTTGGCCTGCCTCCACTCCGGAAAGCGGGCGTTGATACGCCGACGGGCCTCCGCCTTCACCCGCAAGACGGGGGAAAGCGGCTTCTTCATTCTTCTAGCGGTCATCGCATCAATCCTTCCATTGCAGGACCACGCCGTGGACCTGGATTTGCTTGCCGTTGGCGGTTTCGATCCGGTACTTCATCGCCGACCCCGACGGTTGGGCGGAAATGTCGATGTCGGCGTCCTCGTAAAGGGTCGTGCCGTCGGCCAGGGTTTCGACGGCCATCAGGGTCGCGGCCGTCCAGGTCGTGCCGCCGTCGCGGCCGACCTTGCCGACGAGATCGGTGTTGATCGTGATGCCGTCGATGGGCTTGGTTTGGATCGCCAGCCGGGCCGTGGCGGGCACGGCGTCGGCCGTGAAGGCGGACGAGACGAGGGTCATGTCCGACGGAGACGCGGCGGCGTAGGCCTTGGCCTCGCCGAGAGTGACCGACGATCCGCCGAGAATCTGCGTAACGGTAAGCCGCCAGTACTTGTAGGTCGTCGAATTCGCGAACGTCCACTCACGGGTCTCAGGGATAGCCCAGTTCGACAAGCCGGACAGGTCGAGGAACGTCACCTCCTCCCCGGCGAACGCCCCGGTATTGCTGGCCTTGAGCGAGAGGGCGCCGGGACCGTAGTTGCCGGACGATGAAGAGTTCGACAGCGAGAACTTGGAGATCACCTCGCCGGAACCCGAGAAGGTATAAGTCCAGTATTGCGGCGCTGCGGTACCGGTCCACCAAGTCGCCTCGTTGCCGTCAATCAAATTGCCGGGCGTTCCCGCCGGAGACGAAGCGGAGCCATTCCCCGTGGTGAACAGGTTGATGCCGTATCCCGAAGCGGTGTTGTGGTAGTAATCTTCGGTTGCGTCGTAGGTGGCGCCTGTCTTGGTGGCCACGTCGGTCTCGTCGGCGAAGGGATCGGCGATGCCGTCGACCATGTTGTAGCGGTCGCCCTTCAACTCGGCGATGGACAGGGCGAACAGACGGTCGTTTTCCGACGTGCCGCCGGTCTGAAACGCAATGGCCTGCGCGACGCGGAGCGGCGTCATCGCGACGCCGTTGTCGGTGCCGGCTTCGGCTTCGGCCTGGGAGGCGATGGGCACGTCCAGGGTTCGGGTCTCGTTGCCGCCGTCGTTCTGGGTAGTCAGTCCCGCCAACCCGCTGGCCAGTAGCTTGGCCTCAAGATTCCCGATCATGGTGTCGTTGGCCGAAACCTTGATACCCCCGACTGCCGCCTGAGCCTCGTCGCGGGCCTGTTCCGCCCCGTCGCGTGCGGAGGCGGCGGAGCCTTCCGCAACCGCTGCCGCCGCCGCGCTAGATGCCGCGTTGGCCGCATGAAGCGAGGCATTGGCGGCATCGGTCTCGATCTCGGCCAAGCTGCGTGACGATACCGCGACGTTTCCGTCGACGTCGAAGGCCATTATCTTCATCGACCGTGCCGCCTTGGCCGGCAAGGTCAGCGTTGCGGCCACGTCGGTATCGCCCAGGCGGATCGAGCGGCCGAGATCGTCCGCCACTTGCTGGGCGAAAGCCGTTTGGCGATCAAGTTCATCGTTGATGGTCTTGGCACGGAAGTCACCAGATTCTTGGAAATCGGTGGACCGTTGAATGGCCAGCTTGCGCCGCAGGGTCACCACCGCCCCGCCGACGGGCGCGGCGGAAAGTCCGATGGTGCCGCCGTTGGACGTGCCGGCGCCGGTCACCGAATAGTCGGCGTTCAGCACCTTCTTCACCGTATCAACGTAGACCTCGATATCGGCGACGGCGAAGACGGGAAAGGGGTAGGTAAACAGGGTCTGTACCCCGTCCGCGACGTACTGGATGCGGGGGGAAACGTCCCCGATCTGGATGTGTTCGGTCATTTCCGGAATTCCCTATTGCTGAGAGAGAAGGTTCTTGCTGGGCAGGAACCGCTTGGCGTTGGAAAACAGCCACTGCATGCGCCGGTGGGAGGCATCGAGTAGGTTCTGCTGGCGCTTGTAGGCGGTGCTTTCACCGATCTCGTCCAGGCGCATCTGGGCCAGGCTGCGGTTGGCTTCCGCCTCGTCGTCGAAGGTAGAGGCGAGGCCGTCCAGGACCGCCTGGCCGGAGCCGGAGCCGGAATCGAGCCCCATGGCGCCGAACCGGGCGCGCTGGGTGCCGAGCGCCTGGCGCTGCTGCGCCGCCAGACGCTGGTTCTTCATGGCCGTGGCCTGCTGGATCTGCTGGGCCTTGGCCTCGGCTTCGGCGGCGATGGCGCGCCCTTGCAGCTTGGCCGACCGGTCGCCCTTGAACAGATCGGCAATGTCCATCGCGGCCTCGAGGGGGTTCATGTTCCCCATAAGTCACTCCTTAGGTTGCGGGTGGATGGAAATCAGCTGTTGGCGGCCAGTTCGGTGGTCACCGACAGCAGGTTGAAGGCCAGCGGGGCGTCGTCCTCGATGCGCCACAAGGGTTCGATCCCGCCCCGGCGCCAGCCGTAGGCACGGATCTTCTTGTCGCCCGTGAAGACGGGGGCGGGGGCGTCGAGCACGGCGTCCCCGAAGCGCTTGAACGGAACGCGGACGAATCCGCGCCCGACATCGATGCGCAGGGAGGCGGTATCCTCCATGCGCAGCGTGATCGCCACGGGACGGATACGCGTGCCCTGGATATTACCCCCCTGCCCCGCCAAGGCGGGGACCAGGGGCTCGATCAGATGGCTATAGGGCAGCCCGATCTGGACGTCGCTGGCGGCCTCGTCGAGAATCACGGTGCCATCAGAAACCACGGCAGGCGGGCGGATGGACCCGTCCGCCACGATGCTGACGGTCTGGCCGTCGAGGTGGTCGAAGCCCTCCCAGGTGGATGTCGGGGTCGCGCTGGACAGGGTGAGACCCGAATCGACGTTGAGCGTCCCGTCGAGCCTTTCGATGAAAACCCCGTTGGCCCGTTCCACCAGCAGGTAGAGCGTCTTGCCCACCATGGCGAGCGACTTGAAGCTGCCCGGGGTTTGCTGGAGACTCCAGGCGGTCACCTTCTCCGCCCGGTAGACCGTCACCGTGCCCAGCGTCCCGTCTTCCATCACCAGATGGAACAGGCGGCGCCCATTGTCGTAGTCGGCGGCCAGCGGGTCGATCACCAAGTGGTCGGCCAGCAGGGCCAGATCGAGGGCCTGGTAGGCCTGTTCCACGTCGGCGAACAGGAATTCCCGCAGTTCGTGCCCGCTGCGGGCGACGAACAAGGTGGCGCCGTCCACGTCGCGGGGCGGCACGGTGCGGTCGATGGGCGACCCGATCCGGGTCTGCCGGTTCAACTGCACCTTGCCGGGGGTCAGCGGATCGCCGGTGACCATCCATTCGGCGCCCGAGGTGAAGACCTGCAGGTGCCGGCCGGAGAAGACGGCGCGGATGGCATTGACGTGATCGGACAGGATGGCGAATTCGATCGCCTCGTCGTCCAGGCCTTCCCCCAGATCGAAATTGAACAGGTCGGACGATTTGGACAGCCACAGCCGGTTGGGCAGATCGCGCGCCCCGCCGATCACCATGCGGTCCTGGTGGAAGCAGACGGTGGCCGGCCAGCCGCGCAGCGAGGAAAAGGCCTGCTCCTCCCAATCCTTGGTCGCCTTGGTGTCAACGAGGTTCTGCTTGGCCGTTGCCGTGGCCTGGGTCGCCGAGGCCACGGCGGTGATCTCCACCTCCTTCTTCTGCAGGCGAAAGCGCGTCCCCACATGGGCCGCGTCGAAGACGGACGCCGACGCGGTCAGGGTGATGGTCCCCGAGGTGGTGTTGGGCTGCAGCGTCACCTCGTCGGCCGCGAACTTGTGGTACGGCTGGCGGATGACGTCGTAGGTATCGGTATCCTTGTCCTTTTCGGATACGAAGACCCAGTCGACGATGCTCCAGACTTCTCCGGGCGCGCGGGTGATCTTCCTCGGCTTGACCTCCGGATGGGTGACCAGCAGGGTATCGGCCGTCTGCGTCCAGTAGATCTGGGGCAACTGGGCGGCGGTCCAGGGAGTCGCGATATCGGCGATCCGGATGCCGTCCTTGTAGACGTCCAGGTGCTGGTCGGTGAACAGCAGAAGATAGACCTGCTCGGTGTTGAACTCGAACGCGACGAGGCGGCCCAGGCCCCTCGCCGTCTCCACGTAGCGCAGTCCGTCGCGCCGGCTGACGCCGCCGGTCGCATGGACGAAGACGTTACGCAGCTTGGCGGCGCCGTTCTCGTAGGCCGAAAGGTCGCCGCGCCCCAGCAGGCGGGACGTGATCTCGCCGCTGGTGAACTGGGTCTTCTCGACGCGCAGGAGTGCCATGTCAGTACCTCGCATTGATCAGGGTGAAGTCCTCGATGCGCCCCGGCGTGTCCTGTTGCGCGTCGATCTGCTTGGCGCGCGAGAACTCGTTTTCGGCCATCTTGTAGAGAGCCTCGGAGCGGGTCGTGCTGTCGGTCAGCGGAATGCAGAATTCGGCCGCCAGGCGCGCGATCAGGGTCTGATCGAAGAAGGGGGGGAATTCCTGCTCGGCCGGCCGGAAGATGTAGGTCAGCACCACGTCGGGAGAATCCGTATGCAGGCGGTTCTCCGCGATGCGGTAGCCGACGCCGTGGCCCCGGCCTTCGGTGCCCGCCGAAAGGGCACGCAGGAAGTCGGCCGGAAGCTGGTAGGCATAGGCGAAGTCGGCCACCGGTTCCGCCACCAGGCGGGGCAGGGTGACCTGGCCGGTGGCGAAATTCCAAGGGTGGCTGGACAGCAGGGCGTCGCGGACAGGGGGGTACAGGTTGGCGGCGATTTCCGCTTCCGCCGTCCCTTCGTCGAAGGATGCGATGCTGTTGGCGCCCAACTTCAGCAGGGCGCGCGAACAAAGGGCGATGGCGCTGAGAGCCATGGGATGTCTCCTCGTTTGACAAAGAAAAACCCCGCCGGAGCGGGGTGGACGAACGGCACCGGAGCGCCGGTATCGTGAACCGAAGGTGTGGCGGTATTCGTCGGTGACCCAGGCGACGTACTTGGGGTCCTGGTATGTCCAGTAGCGGGGGTCCCTTTGCAGGGCCTTCAGTTCGTCGTGGGTGAGCTTCAGGCGCTGGCCCAGGGCGGCGGCGAGTGCGCGGCGGACCTCGGTCAGCGCCGGAGCGTTCTCGGCCAGGCCGGCCGCGTTCAGGCGGCCCAGCAGATGGGGCCCGAAGGCGCGCACCGCGTCCCGCGACAAGACGAAGGCGCCTTCGGGCAGTTCGGCCGGCAGGTCGTCCTGACGCCGCGCCCAGTCGCCGTCCGCGACAAGGCCGCCCGCGGTCCGCGGCGTGCGGCCGGCGGCGTCCTCGGGGAAGGCGAAGCGATATTCGGTGGCGTAGCGCGACCGCGTCTTGTCGCAGGTCGGGCAAGGGTTCCAGTAGTCGCGGTCGGCGGCCATGCGCTTCTTGAGCACCTCTTCCGCCAGCGGCGGGCCGTCGCCGACGATTTCCGCCAGCTTGTCGCGCAGGCGCCGCACCGTCTCGGGCGAGCGGGCCAGGCGGTTCATCCCCGCCACCAGGGCGGTGTCGACGGCCCGCACCGTGACGGGGGCCAGCACGAATTCCCCTTCCTGGACGATGGCCGGGCGGACCGCGGTCCGGGGATCGCCGTCGGCCGGCACCTCGCCGCCCCGGTGGAAGAGAAGACCGAAGGGATTGTCCTCGTCCTGCCGGGGGGCCGCATCGGCGGCCATTTGCAGGGGCTGCAGGTCGGGGGATTTCTCTTCCTCCGGCCGCTCCCGTTCCTCTTGTTGCCAGAGACCTGCCGGTGCCTCCTGCTTTTCCTCGTTCCGCTCGGCCTGCTGCCAAAGCTTGGGGACCGGGGCCGCCTCGGGGGCTTCCGACCGGCGGTCGCGGCCGGGAAACAGGTCCTTCCCCGGCTGAGGGGGCCGGGAGTCTTCCGCCCCTTCCGGCGGGCTTTGGGACGGCAACAGTTGCCGCCGCTTTTCCTCGCCCCATTCGAAGAAGCGCTTGTCCAGTTCGTCGGCCAGCGCCCCGCCGGCGTCCTTGAGCACGCCGCCGGCGTTCATGATGTTTTTCAGATAGCCGGCGGGATCGGAGACGAAACCCTTGATGTCGTTGGCCTTATGTTCGATATAGGACTCCCAGAAGGACTCGCCGGATACGTCCTTGGTCGGCGCCCCGGCGTAAAGGCTCCAGCCTCCGCCCATCACCTTCTGCAGGTACTCGGGAGTGTAGGTGCCTTCGGGGAGCTTTTTTTTCTCAAAGACCTTCCGGTGGTATTCAACGGTTTGCCCGGATTTGACCCGGATATCGCCATATTCGTGGAAGTTTGCCTGTCGTGTGCGCAGGTCCGCCTGGGCGATCTGGGCCTGGATGGCCTGGCGCTCCTCCTCGGTGGGCAGGCGCCCCTGGGAGACCTGGAAGGCCTGGTCGAGGCGGCGGTTGGCGACCACGCCGGCGACGCCCCGGTTGGCCTGCACGTCGGCGGCCAGGTTGGCATAGGGATCGTGCCGGCCCATCAGGCGCCAGTAGCCCTGCAGGTCGCCGTCGGCCAGCAGCCGGCCGCCCTGCTCGAGGGCGGCGGCCGGATTATTTCGCTTGTCCATGGGTGTAGACTCCGTTTTCGCAGAAGTTGTAGGTCAAGGGGCCGGAAAGCTCCGGCACGAAGAAGCCGCAGACGATGCCGAAGACGCGGGCGACGATCTCGTCGGTCCGTTCCAGGTGCATGCGTTCGAAGCGAAGCGAAAGCTTCACGTTATCGACCAAGGGGAACTGTCCCTCGCAAAGAGCGTTAAGTTCCTCGCCCGTGGCACTTCGCCCGCGCTGCTGGTCACAGTCGAGAGCCACTTTCCTTTCGCCATCGATCCGCACCAGAATCTCATGCTCCGCTTGCCAATCGGGACAGCGGAGGAATCCGGCAACTTCGCCCTGGCAGGTGGCGAGGAACTCGGGGGCGTAATACTTGACGAAAGCCCCCGGATTGAACTTTATCGCTTGCAGGTAGAAGTCGACTTTTACCGCCTTGTCCCTGGTATAGGGCCCCAGGTCGGGCAGCAGGGCGCCCATCAGGATCGGGCCGGGAGACTTGGCGCCGAACCACTGCTCCCGCAGGGACAGGTAGGCGCGGGGAATGCGGAACCTGCGCCCCATCACGTCGAATTCGGCGATCTTCATGCTGTCGGTATGGTCGAAGGGCGAGCGCAGCGCCTCGGCAAGCCACAGCGCCGCCGCCAAAAGCGAACGGTGTCGGCACGACCTTACCATGAACGGATACTTGCAGCCTCATGGGTCATTCAAGGTTGCGGACATGGAAAAGCCGCCGCGGCGATCGCCGGGGCGGCGGGAAGGCGGCGGGCGCAGTTGTCCCGGTCACGTCGCGACTTTATGGCCGCCGCGGGCCGTGGTCAAGATATTTATTCGAACACAACGATTTTCTTCTCCGTGTTCGCGCTCGATAGCGCTCACGGCCCGAAGGCGTGGCGGTATTCGTCGGTGCCCCAGGCGACGTACAGGGCCTTCGGTTCGTCGTGGGTGAGCTTCAGGCGCTAGCCCAGCCCTTTCGTAGTCCTGCCGGGCCGCGGAAGGCGCCGCTCCGGGGGCGGGCGAGGCCGGGACGCCGCCGGCGACCGCCGCAAGAGCTTCGTATTCTTCCGCCGACAGGGGCCGCAGCCTGGAACTGCTCGCGCACGTTCGGACGCAGACGCCCGTCCGGCATGATCGGCAGGTAGCCCAGGCCGATGGCCGGAGAACGGGTGTCGAGGTTGTAGAAGGATGGCTTCGGGAATTCATGCCTTGCCAGCCACTTGGTATAGGACGCAATCGCTTCCTCACGCTTTCCCATGACGGGCCTCCCGTGCTTGATGTGGACAAAAAGAAGGCGGCACCCTTGGCGCCGCCGGAATCGGTTCGAAATGAACCTAACGAAATCTATCGTCTGAGGTGCATCAGGTCGTAGTGTCGTTGTGGAGATATGAAATTATGTTGCGTCCCATAATAATCACGCCGTCCCTGGAGTTGCTTCAAGGCATCGACTTCCGAAAAAAATACCTCGAAGGCAAGAAGGCAGGCAGAGATGGGATCCGTCTGCCAATCCTCCGGGAAATGCAGGCGTGCCCACTTTCCCATCTTGGACATATAGGTCCCCGCCTTGAAGGGCGTGAGCAGTTCCCAGTATTCCCGTCCCTTGTCGTCATAATGGCGCTTGAAGGGGATTTCGCCGTGGGCGCCCAGGACGACGGAATTCTCCTTCACTTCGAGGTCTCCCATTTCCTCGTCGGTGCCGCGCGAAAAGGGCACCCATTTGCCCTCGATCACCGTCGGGCAGCCGAACTTGCCGAGAGGACGGGTGTCCGGGGGCGGCAGATCGTCGCCCGCCGCCAGGGCCGCCCCCGCCGCCAGAACCGTCGCCATCGCCAATCCCAGGAACCGCATGCCGCCCTCTTCGCCTGACCTGACGGAAGGAATTCTATCGAACCTTTTGGGGAAACGCACCGGTCCGGCTACCTGGCGCCCTGCTCGAGGGCGGCGGCCGGGTTATTTCGCTTGTCCATGGGTGTGGACTCCGTTTTCGCAGAAGTTGTAGGTCAAGGGGCCGGAAATCTCCGGTACGAAGAAGCCGCAGACGATGCGCGTCGATGTCACGCGGGCCATGGCCGGTTCTCCTGCGAACGGTGTCGGCACGACCTTACCACGAACGGATACTTGCAGCCGTCTCTTCCGGTCCATCCGAACCGGAGTCCCGCCGCCACAGACCACTTGATCGACCGAAACCAACCCCCGCCTTTCCCCGCAACCCCAGAAGCCGCCGATCGACGCCATAATGAGAACTGCTGGGGCGTTGCCCGAGGCCTCGGCTTCCTCTAGCATCCACTGTCATGGCCCCCGGTTCGGATGCACTATCGCGGATTCTTCCCTGCCCCGACCTGCGGGGCGGCAGTATCGTCAATGGCAGGGACGATGGAAACCTTTGGACCACGGAAATCCAATGCGTCCTGGTAGGGGAGGACGGGGAGACGCTGTACCTGTCCCATGAGTGCCGATTCGAGTCCGTGGCCTTCGGGCCGGAACCGCCCGCGGAAGGCGAGACCCTGATCAAGCGCCGCCAGCCCTTTTCCTTTCTGACGTTCACCCGGAACGGGCGCTTCTTCCATATTCCCCAGCCCGACACTTTGTTCGGCGAATCCTTGACCCGGGGAACCCGGCGCATCGATGTCGACGGCGGATTCGTCTTCCGGCCCCACTCCCAGGAGGATTGGGCATCGCGGGTCTCCTGTTCCTGGGGAGAAGGCGAGGAAGTCTCCTTCTCCCAGCTTTCGGCCGATTTGCACCGAAAGGCGGTTCCGGTCCGCGATCTTTTCGTTCGCGCCCGCTTTGGACTGTCCGGACGGCAATGGAGCCTCTACTGCCCCTGCCGTTACCTGAATTTTCCGGGGCCGCGCCTTCCCGGCGGCCCCTATTTGCAGCCCATTTCAGGCCATGTCCTGGTTCCCGTGGAAGACAGCTTTTCTGCCGGCTACCTGGTGGCCGGAACGGACGGG
The DNA here is from genome assembly GCA_039908345.1 of Magnetospirillum sp. WYHS-4. NCBI lineage: Bacteria > Pseudomonadati > Pseudomonadota > Alphaproteobacteria > Rhodospirillales > Rhodospirillaceae > Magnetospirillum > Magnetospirillum sp. WYHS-4. The sequence goes on along the minus strand of JAMOBD010000027.1, from coordinate 34,950 downwards.
GACCGGGTTCGCATGGAATTGGCCATGCCCTGCTATCGCGACGCGGCCGAGGTCCTGGGGCGCTCGCTGGCCTTGGGGCCCGAGGAATCGGCCCTGATGGGCCGTATGGCCCAATTGTTCCCTGCTCATGTCGGGGTCTACGATCTGGTATTTCCCGTCGACGGCGATGTCGCCTTCTATCGTCAGAAGGGGTAGGGTGAGACGCCGATCGCCGCCTCGTGGCCCCAGAGGATCAGGCCGTAGAGCGCCAAGCCGCCCAGAAGGCGCCAGAGGCCGATGCCAGTCCCGTGAAGCCGCGCCCGTCCGGCCAATACCGCCGCGAAGGGGATATTCGATGTCCCGATTGCCAGGCGGAGCCATTCCTCCTCGCCCAGGTGGCGGCGGCGCTTGGCGTCCAGGCTGGCCGGTCCCATCGATCCCAGGCCGAGCAGCAGGCCGAACAGCAGAATCGAGGCCAGATCGCCGTTGGGTGCCAGATGAGCCGCCGCCCACAGGATGAAGGCCCACATCAGGGGATGGCGGGTGATGGTCACGATGCCCGGCCGCACCGGATCGTAGCCCTTGCTCCCGGCCCCTACCGACAGGGGGTTGGGAGCGCTCAGGCCCGCCACCAGCAGGATGCAGGCGAAGGGCATGACCGCCAAAGGCACCCAGCGCAAAGACGTGGCGAAGGGCCAGACTTCGATGTAGGGCGCGCGGGCGTAGGCAATGCCCAGCCAGACGACGATCGCCAGGGTGAGCGCCGTATAGGCGATCACGTAGGCCACCTCGCCCATGCGCCGCACCAGCCCCTCCCGGATGGGCCGCCAGGCCGGGATGGCATGGGCCAGAATGAAGACGGCCGTGGCGGCGAACAGTTCGCCCATCAGAGGTCGGGGACTTCGATCCCCTGCTGGCGGCAGGCGGCGACCACCGTGTTGCGCAGCAGGCAGGCGATGGTCATCGGGCCGACGCCTCCCGGCACCGGGGTGATGGCGCCGGCCACGGCCGAGGCGGCCTCGAAGTCCACGTCGCCCACCAGACGCGTCTGGCCAGGCCCCTTTTCCGGGGCCTCGATGCGATTGATGCCGACGTCGATCACCACCGCGCCCGGCTTGATCCAGTCGCCCTGGATCATGCGCGCCCTGCCGACGGCGGCGACCAGAATGTCCGCCCGCCGGCATTCTCCGGCCAGATCGTGAGTCCGGGAATGAGCGATGGTAACCGTGCAGCTTTCTTTGAGCAGAAGAGCTGCCATGGGTTTTCCGACGATGTTGGAACGTCCGACCACGATGGCCCGCTTGCCCGACAGGCTGCCCAGTCGGTCCTTGAGCAGCATCAGGCACCCCAGGGGCGTGCAGGGCACCAAGGCATCGTCGGCGCCCACCGCCAGCTTTCCGGCGTTCACCACATGGAAGCCGTCCACGTCCTTGGCCGGGTCGATGGCGTCCAGGATCGCCTTCTCGTCGATCTGCCTCGGGAGCGGCAACTGCACCAGGATGCCGTTGACGTCGGCCCGCCCGTTCAATTCCTTCACCAGGGCCAGCAGGGTTTCCTGGGAGGTGTCGGCGGGAAGCTTGTGCTCGAAGGACCGCATGCCGGTCTCCAGGGTTTGCTTGCCCTTGTTGCGCACATAGACTTGGCTGGCCGGGTCCTCGCCCACCAGGACGACGGCCAGACCTGGGGTCAGCCCATGGTCGGCGGCGAGCCGGGCCACCTGCTTCGCCACCCGCTTGCGCAGTTCTTCCGCGAAGGCCTTGCCGTCAATGATCTCAACCATGACTATCCTCCATCCAGCGGCCGAGCCGCCGCACCAATTCCGCCGGATCGCCCACTACGCGCAGCACCTTGTTGCGGTCCGTGGCACCCAGGTGCACCGAGAAGGCGCTCTTGGGCAGTTTCCATGCCTTCGCGAGCAGCTTGACCACCGCCGCGTTGGCCTTGCCGTCCTCGGCCGGCGCGGTGACCGTGACCTTCAGCACCGACCGCCCCTCGGCGTCGGGATGGGTCCCGTGAATGCGGTCGTAAGGACCGCGCGGCGTCGCCCGGAGCCGGATCGTCACGCCGTCTTCGACGGCGGTGAAGAAAGCCTCAGCCGACAAGGCGGACCGCCGCCTCGACCAGGATGTCGCGCAGCAGTACCAAGCCCAGCACCAGGATGATCGGCGAGATGTCGAAAGTGCCCAGGCTGGGCAGGGCGTTGCGAATCGGCCGGAGCGCCGGCTCCGTAGCGCGAAACACGAAGTCCCCGATCGCGTAGACTACCCGGTTGCTGCTGTTGAGAACGCCGAAGTTAACCAGCCAACTCAGGACGACGCCGGCCACCACGACCCAAACATAGAGATCGATCACCGTGACCAGCAGCTTGACGACGGGGCCGACGATCATGTCCATGGGGGCGGTTCCTGTCCGGGTAAAAAAGCGCGGCCACCTTGCCCCGAAATGGCGTCGGGTTCAAGCTTGACAGGAGCCTGACCCTCCCGCCATTATCCGCCACCCTTTTCGAGGGGCCGTAGCTCAGTTGGGAGAGCGACGCGTTCGCAATGCGTAGGTCAGGGGTTCGAATCCCCTCGGCTCCACCATTTATCTGTTCGGGCCTGTTCGGGAAGCCTGAAAAAACAGCCAAAAAACAAAAGCTTGAACCCTGGCGGCTTTCGCCAGGGTTCGCTTGCGTTCGCCCATTTTCGGAATTATGGTGTGGACTCAGGTGTGGACTGGCAGGTCTAATTCCTGGTTTTTTGATCTATGGGCAAACTCACCGCCAAGACCGTTCAATCTGCGAAGGCTCCGGGACTTCTCGGGGACGGCGGCGGGCTGTACCTCAAAGTCACGCCCACGGGAACCAAATCGTGGGTCTACCGTTTCAAGGTCGGACAGAAGCAGCGCTACCATGGCCTGGGCTCGGCGGAGGTGCTGACTCTCGCTGTCCGATTGCCACTTTCCGTCGCGGATTGCGTCAGGTTTGGAACAGAATTTAGCGATCTTCAAAAACGCAGCCAGGAAGACCGGAGGGGGTGAAAGGCAAGGTCAGGGATCAACGGCGGAGGTCCGCCAGGATCACCGCCTGGGTCTCCGCTAGTGATGAAGCAATGAACTCGATGAAGGGGGCTAGCGCTCCGCTGTCAGCGTCTTTCAGTGCGGCGAGATACTGCCGTCGGCGTTCATTCCTGACGACCGCCGGAGGGTAACCGGCCTTCATCAGGATCAGGTTCATTAGGAGCCGCGCACCTCTCCCGTTGCCGTCATCGAACGGATGGATGCGGACCAGGTCGTGATGAGCGATGGCCGCGACGGTCACTGGATGCGTCCGACCTTCCTGCGTGGCAATCCATCCACAGAGGGCGGCCATCCCTCCCGGAACCTGAAGCGGGTCAACGTAGCGATGAATCGTCCCGTCGGGCTGGAGGACATGGTTAGGCAGTCGCTTGTACTCCCCAGGCCGGGCCTCCTTTTCGATCCGCTCACCCCGCTCGTTAATCGCCGGTGTAGCCCTCACTCCCAGAAGCAGCAGGGCGTTGATTTCCTTGAGCAGGCCTTCGGTAATCGCTCGGCGGGCAGCCACCACGTCACCAAGGAGATCCACTGCCTCCGCGTGATTGCGGGCATCGAGAAAGTCCTTGAGTGGTTTGCCTTCCACCGTCAGGCCTTCCTTGAGGTAGAAGATCGTATCGCCCAGGGACAGGGTGCTTCCTTCGATGGCGTTGGAATCGTAGGTCCAGGTGAACTTGAGCTTCTCCTGCACCGTCGGCCAGAGGTCTGGCCGCTCTGACCTTTGCCGGTCAATCTCGGCCCGCTGCGCTTCCACTTGATGCAACAAGGAAGTCAGTGACGGGCTTTCCGTCACTTCAAAACCGGCCGGGGTCGAGAGGGAGCCTGTGTTCATGGCGTCGGGAGATTCTTCTTTGCGTTCCATGCAGTTAGTCGTTAGGCGGCTGCTCGGATTATAGTGGCGGCCGGAACTCCGTGCAATTAAATGCGGGGAGCCAGTTGGGTAGCCACTGTGGTTCAGCTTTCCAGTTCCTGCGTAGGTGCTTGCGCGATGTCGCGCGGGATATGGAGGTGGCGCTATCACAAGGCTTGCCGTGCGGCGAAGGGCTGACTCCGGGTTGAGGTTGCCGTTGCGGCGGTGGCCGGCTGCCCGAAACCGGGCAGGGCGAGGGCTGTCCGCTGGCCGGCGAAGCCGATGGCGCCCTGGGTCTCCTTGACCCGCCAAGCCAGCGGCAGCGCCCGCCCGCCGATGCGCACGCTCACCATCACCCTCTGGTGGCGATCCGTGGCCTGGCTCTGATCGATCATCAGCACCACATGCCGCTCCGCCCCGGCCGCCCGCGCCAGAAGCTCGCCCCCGTAGGGCGCCATCACCGCATCCACGGCCACCCGCGGATTGGCCAGAAAGCGATGATCGCCGTCGATCACCCCATCGTCGATGACCATCTGGGGCTGCCATTCGATGCGTGGCATGTCGGGCCTCCGAAGCCGGCCCCCTTCCCGCCTTGGTTAGGACAGAAGCGGGCCGGGTTCGTCAACCACGTTCATCGAGCCAGGCGGCCTGGATGGCTTCCAGAACCTTTTCGTTGGCCCGTTCCGGATCGTCGGCGAAATTGGACAGCTCCCGCACCCACTTCCAAAGATCGGTGAAGCGCAGATTGGCCACGTCGGCGTCGGGATGGAGGTCTTCCAACTCGATGGCGATATGGCGGACGTCGGTCCACTTAAGGCCCATGGGACGCCCCCCTACTTGTCCACCATCATGTTGCGTGTAGCCTCGGGCAGCCGGACGACAAGGCCGTCCAAATCGGCGGTCATGCGGATCTGGCAGCCGAGCCGGGAAGTATGGGCCAGTCCGAAGGCGAGGTCGAGCATGTCCTCTTCCTCCTCCTTGGCCTCGTCGAGTTGGTCATACCATTCCGGATCGACGATCACATGGCAGGTGGAACAAGCCAGCGATCCCTCGCAAGCCCCTTCCAGGGAAATCTTGTTCTTGTGGGCGATCTCGAGCACCGACAGGCCGACCGGCGCCTCGACTTCATGGCGCATCCCGTCGGGGGAGATGAAGGTCATCTTGGGCATGGACTCGTCCTCGTTGTTCCGCGCCCTCCATTTAGTGGTTCGGGGCCGGCGGGGCAAGTCTTCCCTGATCCCGCCTCTAGTAAATGAGCTGTTCCTCCTCGCCGGAACCGGCGATGACGATTTCGCCGGAATCGGCCAGGGCCTTGGCGACCTGGACGATGGCGGCCTGGGCCTCGTCCACGTCCTTGAGGCGGACGGCGCCCATGGCCTCCATGTCCTCCTTCAGCATCTTGCCGGCGCGTTCCGACATGTTCTTGAAGAACAGTTCCTTGACTTGGTCGTTGCCGCCCTTCAGTGCCATGCCCAGCTGTTCCTTCTCCACTTGGCGCAGCAAGAGCTGGATGCCGCTGGAATCGACGCGGATGAGGTCGTCGAAGGTGAACATGAGGGCCTTGATCTTGTCGGCGCTCTCGCGGTTGCGTTCCTCGAGGGCCGAGATGAAGCGGTTTTCCGTGTTGCGGTCCAGGTTGTTGAAGATGTCGGCGATCATCTCGTGGCTGTCGCGCCGGGCGGTGCGTGCCAGGTTGGTCATGAATTCGTTGCGCAGCGTCCGCTCCACCTGATCGAGGATGTCCTTCTGCACGACTTCCATGCGCAGCATGCGCATGATGACCTCAAGGGCGAAATTCTCGGGCAGCATGGCCAGAACGCGGGCGGCATGGTCGGGCTTCACCTTGGACAGCACCACGGCGACGGTCTGGGGGTATTCGTTCTTCAGGTAGTTGGCGAGCACGGCCTCGTTCACATTGCCCAGCTTGTCCCACATGGTGCGACCCGCCGGACCGCGGATTTCCTCCATGATGGTCGACACGCGGTCGGCCGGCAGCGTCTTGAGCAGAAGCCGTTCGGTCGAATCGAAGCTGCCCACCAGCGAGCCGCCCGAGGACAACTGTCCGGCAAACTCGGTGAACAGGCGCTCGACGACGTTGGAACCGATCGACCCCAGGGTGGCCATGTTCTGGGAAATCTCGCGGATTTCCTCGTCATCCATCATCTCGAAAAGCTTGCTTGCGTGCTCGTCGCCCAGGGCCAGCATGAAGATTGCCGCCTTCTTGGGGCCCGTCAGGCTCCGGTAGTCGTCCTTGACCGCTGCCATGGGAAACGTCTCCTGTCGACGGACATCGTCTGGAAGGCGGAATGGTAACTTAGAAGACCTCGCCAATAAAGGGGCGTTTGCCGCTGCCCCGGCCCGGCGGATTTGCTATATAGGAGTCATGCAGCAAGGCCATCTGACATCGGGACCGCGTCCGGGTCCCTTTTCCGACCACGGCGACGCCCCGCGGCGGGGCCGTGGTCTCCGCCGCGGGCTGGCCGTCCTGGGCGGCTTGGCGATGGCCGGCGCCGCCTATTCCGCCCTCTGGTACGGGGCCAGCCGCGCCCTTGGGCAGGGTATCGACGGCTGGAGCGCCCAGCGGCGCGCCGAAGGCTTCGATGTCGTCCACGGACAGCCGCGAATCGACGGCTTCCCCTTCCTGGTGCGGGCGACCGTCGATTCGCCCGCCCTGGCCGCCCCGGAAGCCCAAGGCGGTTGGCGCTGGGCGGGCGAGCGGCTGTTCGTCGAGGGGCGTCCCTGGAACTGGACCCGGTTGACCTTGCGGGCGCCCGGCGCCCAGCGGATTGCCGTGCCCTGGCAGGGACGGACGACGGAATTCACCGGCAGCGCCACCCGGTTGGCGGTCGATCTGACCCTGTCGGGCGGCATGGCGATCGCCATGGACGCGATGGCGGAGGGAGTGGCCCTGGCGGCGGTCGAACCCCGTCTGGACTTGGCCGCCAAGCGGGCCCATCTGGTCCTGGAGCGGCGCACCGACGGCAAGTCGCAAGCCGGCTTGCGGCTGGAGACGGTGGGCCTCGACCTGCCCAACGGCTCTTTCGACCTGCCGTTGGGCCGTCATGTCGAGGACTTGGCGTTCGTTGCCGAACTGACCGGCCCTCTGCCCGCCACCCTGGCCTACGCCCCCCTGCTCGCTTGGCGGGACGAAGGCGGCACGGTGGAAGTGGGCTCGCTTGCCGTCGTCTACGGACCGCTGGCCCTCCGGGCCAATGGCACCCTGGCGCTCGACGGCCGCATGCAGCCCATCGGTTCCTTCGCCGCCCAGGCGGAGGGATTCTTCGAGACCCTGGCCGTCCTGGAAAGACGCGGCCTGGTGCAGCCGCGCGACGCGGCCACGGTCAAGCTGGTCATGGGAGCCCTGGCCAAACGGCCGGACGGGGGCGGAAAGCCGGTGCTGGAATTCCCCCTGAGCCTCCAGGAACGCCGGATCTTCGCCGGCCCGGTGCCGCTCATCAAGCTGGAGCCCGTCGTCTGGCCGGGCACTCCGGCCGGCACCTGGGGCGCCCCCGGCCCCGCTCCCGTCAGGGAGGAACGGCTATGAGGATGCTGGCGTTCCTGCTCGCCTGGCTGGCCCTGGCCCCGCCGGTAGGGGCCGAAGAGACGGAAGCGCCGCTCAAACAGACCCGCTTCCTGGGCGGCCAGTTCCTGATCGCGGGTCCCGGCATGCGGGACCCCCGGTTCCGCGAGACCGTCATCTACATGGTCAGCCACGACCGCCAGGGAGCCCTGGGGCTGGTGGTCAACCAAGTGCTGGGCAAGGGACCGCTCAAGGACCTGCTGGCCGACGCGGGAATCGCCGCCCCCGAGGACATGGAGGGCGAGATCGACTTGCATATCGGCGGGCCGGTCGAAACCCGGCGGGTCTTCATCCTGCACAAGGGCGACTGGCGCGGCCCCGCTACGGAATCCCTTGCTGGCGGCATGTCCATGACCACGACCCCGGACATCCTGGAAGCCCTGGCCAAAAGGGAGGGTCCGAAGGAATTCGTGGTGATCGCCGGCTATTCCGGTTGGGGACCCGGCCAGTTGGAAAAGGAAATGGCGCGCGGCGACTGGATCACCGCGCCGTCCGACATCGGGCTGGTCTTCGATCGGGACCAGGCCGGTAAATGGCAACGGGCCAGCAAGCGCGGCGGCCTCGCCCTGTAGACGAAAAAGGCGCCCCGGGGAGATCGTCCCCGGGGCGGGCCCGTCAAACGAGGGAGGGAGTCTTCAACGGGTCAAGTCGAACGAGATGTCGCTGGCGTCGTCGGTGGTTTCGAAGATGCGGTCCAGGATCTCCACCAGCACCCGGAGCGCCCCCTGGTAGCCGAAGGTGGGGAAGCGGTGGTGGTGGTGGCGGTCGAAGACCGGGAAGGTGAGGCGGATCAGGGGGATGCCGGTGTCCTTTTCCAGATACTTGCCGTAGGACGAGCCGATCAGGAAGTCCACCGGCTCGGTGAACAGCAGCGAACGCATGTGCCAGAGATCCTTGCCGGCGTAAGCCTTGCAGTCCCGGCCGAAGGGCGAGGAAGCCAGCAGTTCCTTCATCTTGGCGTCCCATTCCTTGCCGCCGTTGGTGGCCAGGCAGTGGGTGGGCTCGCAGCCCAGTTCCATCAGGAAGGAAGCCATCGAGTAGACGAAGTCGGGATCGCCGAACAGGGCGAACTTCTTGCCGTGCAGCCAGGCCTGGCTGTCGGCTACCGCGTCCACCAGGCGGCCGCGTTCCTTCTCGATGGCTTCCGGGATCGCCTTGCCCGACAGTTCGGACATGGTCATCAAGAAGGCGTCGGTGGCGGCGATGCCCATGGGGTAGTTGAGGGCGGCCGTTTGCTGGCCCTTGCCCGCCACGTATTCCAGGGAGGACTTGGAGGAGAATTCCTGCAGGGCCACGGTGGCCTTGGCGTTGATGGCCTCGCGCACCGACTCGATGGTGGTGCCGCCGTCGTACATGCGGTAGGTGCCGTCCGACGGGGTATCGAACACGTCGGAAACGTCGGAGACGATCGTGTACTCGACCCCCATGGCGTCCAGGTAGCGCTTCATTTCCCGGTTGTTGGCGACCGCGTAGCCGTCGAAGCCGGGGATGATGTTGATGGACCCCTTGGGGCTGGGCGTCAGCTCGCCCTTTTCGCGTTCCCAGAAGTACTGGAGGATGCCCTTGATCATGTTGTCGTAGCCGGTCAGATGGCTGCCGACGAAGGACGGGGTATGGGCGAAGGGGACCGGATAGTCCTGCGGGATGGAGCCCTTCTCGCGCGAGGTGCTGATGAAGGCCGACAGATCGTCGCCGATCACTTCCGCCATGCAGGTGGTGGAAACGGCGATCATCTTGGGCTTGTAGAGCGTGTAGGCGTTGAGCAGCCCTTCCACCATGTTGTTGAGGCCGCCGAACACCGCCGCGTCTTCCGTCATCGACGAAGACACGCAGGCCGAGGCCTCCTTGAAGTGGCGGGCGAGGTGCGAGCGGAAGTAGGCCACGCAGCCCTGGGAGCCGTGCACGAAGGGCAGCGTGCCCTCGAAGCCGGCGGCGGCGAAGACCGCGCCCAGCGGCTGGCAGGCCTTGGCGGGGTTGATCGAGGCCGCCTCGCGGGCGAAGTTCTTTTCCCGGTATTCCCAGGTCTTGGTGTATTCGGCCTGCTTGCGGACTTCCTCGTCCGTGGCCCGGCATTCGTAGGCGGCTTTCTTGGCCGCGAACATCTCCTTGTATTCCGGTTCCTGGAACAAAGAGACGTGGTCCTTGACCTTGACTGCGCTCTGGGGCATGGCGTTTTCTCCTTGCATGCGGTTGGGAAGGGGCCTCAGGCCGCCTTCCAGGGCGCCTTGAACTTGCTCCACACCGGCGCATTGACGGCCATATCCATGTCGCGGGCGAAGATGGCGAAGCCGTCGTAGCCGTGATAGGGGCCGGAGTAGTCCCAGGAATGCATCTGGCGGAAAGGCACGCCCATCTTCTGGGTGGCGTACTTCTCCTTGATGCCCGACCCGACCAGGTCGGGGCGGATCTTCTCGATGAACTTCTCCAGCTCGAACCCGGTGACGTCGTCGTAGACCAGGGTCCCGTCCTTCACATAGTGGGTGGTGCGCTGGTAGTCGTCGCCGTGGGCGAATTCGTAGCCGGTGCCGGCGATTTCCATGCCCAGGTCCTCGTAAGCGGTGGCGACATGGCGCGGACGCAGGCCGCCCACGTAGAGCATCACCTTCTTGCCGACGAGCCGGGGCTTGAACTTGGCCGTCACCTCATCGACCAGCGGCTGGTACTTGGCGATCACCTTCTCGGCGTTGGCCTTGATGGTGTCGTCGAACTGATCGGCGATCTTTCGCAAGGACGCGGCGATCTGCGTCGGGCCGAAGAAGTTGTATTCGACCCAGGGAACGCCGTAGGCTTCTTCCATGTGCCGGCAGATGTAGTTCATCGAGCGGTAGCAATGGATCAGGTTCAGCTTGGCCTTGGGGGCGCGTTCGATTTCCGCCAGGGTGGCGTCGCCCGACCAGGAGCCGATGACCCTGAGGCCCATTTCCTCAAGGAGCTTCCGCGACGGCCAGGCGTCGCCGCCGATGTTGTAGTCGGCGATCAGGTTGACGTCGTAGGGGCCGGTTTCCCATTCCGGCTTGGTCTTGTTGAAGACCCAGTCGCGGATGGCGTCGTTGGCGATGTGGTGGCCCAGGGACTGGGAGACGCCACGGAAGCCCTCGCAGCGCACGGGCACGATGGTCTTGCCGGACTCCTTGGCCTTCTTCTTGGCCACCGCCTCGATGTCGTCGCCGATCAGGCCGATGGGACATTCCGATTGCACCGAGACGCCGCGCGCCAGGGGAAACATCTCGCCCAGTTCGTCGATCATCCTTTCCAGTTTCTTGTCGCCGCCGAACACGATGTCGCGTTCCTGGAAGTCGGAAGTCACCTGCATGGTGACGAAGCTGTCGATGCCGACCGTGCCGTTGAAGTAGTTGCGGCGCTGGGACCAGGAATACTGGCCGCAGCCGACGGGGCCGTGGCTGATATGGACCATGTCCTTGACGGGGCCCCAGACCACGCCCTTGGAACCGGCGTAGGCGCAGCCGCGGATGGTCATCACGCCCGGAATCGATTTGATGTTGGACTTCACGCCGCAAGACGAGTTGCCGTCCTCTTCGGTCTTCTTGACGCTGAGGTGGCGGGCGCGCTTTTTCGCCGTCTTTTCCGGGTACTGGTCGAGAACCTCCTTGATGAGGGCCTCGTTGAACTGGGCGGTGGTGGAGCGATCGAGGCTCATGGCCGTTCTCCTTGATGGGGTCCTTCACTCCCCTTCCCCCACCCGCCCGAAGGCGGGTGGCAGGCGGGGCGGTCTGGCGCTCAGGCGGTGGCGCAGAGGGTCTTTTCCTTGGCTTCCAGTTCGGCCAGTTGCTGCTCGTCGGATTTCATGATGCCGAACTCAAGCAGCATGTCCTCCAGTTCCTCCATGGAGATCGGCGTCGGGATGGTGCCCTTGCCGCCGTTGGCGTGGATCTTCTTGGCGAGCTGGCGGTATTCCTCGGCCTGCTGGCAGTCGGACTTGTACTGGATGACCGTCTGGCGGCGCAGTTCGGCGTGCTGGACGATGTTGTCGCGCGGCACGAAATGGATCATCTGGGTGTTGAGCTTCGACGCCAGGGTCTCGGCCAGATCCAGTTCGCGGTCGGTCTGCCGCTCGTTGCAGATGAGCCCCCCCAGGCGCACGCCGCCCGAACCGGCGTATTTCAGGATGCCGCGGGCGATGTTGTTGGCGGCATAGAGCGCCATCATCTCGCCCGACATGACGATATAGATTTCCTGGGCCTTGTTCTCGCGGATCGGCATGGCGAAGCCGCCGCAGACCACGTCGCCCAGCACGTCGTAGGAGACATAGTCCACGTCTTCGTAGGCGCCGTTCTCTTCCAGGAAGTTGATGGCGGTGATGACGCCGCGCCCCGCGCAGCCGACGCCCGGCTCGGGCCCGCCCGCCTCGGTGCACTTGATGCCCTTGTAGCCGATCTTCATCACGTCCTCGAGTTCCAGGTCCTCGACGGAACCGGCCTTGGCGGCCAGGTGCAGCACCGTGTCCTGCATCTTGGAATTGAGGATCAGGCGGGTGGAATCGGCCTTCGGGTCGCAGCCGACGATCAGGATCTTCTGGTCCATCTCGACCAGGGCCGCGAGGGTGTTCTGGGAGGTCGTCGACTTGCCGATGCCGCCCTTGCCGTAGAATGCGATCTGACGAGGCATGATCTTGTTCCTTTCGCTGTCGTCCGAGTTCGGGTCGGCGGGGGCAGGCCCTCCGCCACGCCCCTTTCATCGCAACGGTCGTGCCATGTCTCCGGTCCGCGCCGGAATTTTCAGAATCCGGCTGTGGAATCAGGCGACTGAAGGACGTTCCCTACAATGGCATCTGGCCTTGGGGGGCTGTCGCGGTCCCGACAATCGTCCGACAAGCCTGTCGCGGGCCGCACAGGAAGCGGAAGAACGGCCGGCGGATTCCTTCGCTTTCCGGCAAGGCACGGCGCTTGCTTCCTACGGTCCGGCTGGTGGGAGGATGGAATGGTTCGCGAAACGGCGGAGATTCTGGCCAGGCGGGGCCACAGCACCAACTTGGTGGGCATCCCCACCGGGCTGCTGGCGAGCGCGGCGTTCAACGACCATCCGATCCGGCTTTCGCTGGGCGGCGTGCGCGAAACCAACCGCTCCTTCTTCCAAATGCTTGCCGATTCGCCCACCGCCGACGATGCCGCGCTGGCCTTCGAACTCTACATGGCGGCCGCCTTCGGGCTGGACCCGGAACTGCAGGAAGGGGACCGCGGCGAGCGCAAGCGGCGCTACCGCTCCAGCTACCTGCGCCTGCTCAAGGGCTGGGGCTACGACGCCAACGGACGCGAAGGCGCGGTGCTGAAGGGCTGGGTGGAAAGCCGCTTCGGACTTTACCCCACCTTTCACAAAGAACCCCTGGAAAGCTTCTCCACCTCCGCCTGGACTACCTACATCGAGGAAAAGATGGCCAGCCGCTTCCACAACAACGCCATCTACACCCAACTCGATCTTCTGTACGAATATTGCCAGTGGAGCCTGGAGCGCTTCCACGCCGTCGGTCGGCACCACGCTATCCTCTATCGCGGGGTCAACGACTTCGCGGAACATCCCGTGGTCGAGCGCCAGGACGGCGACACCGTGGTGCTGCGGCTCAACAACCTGGTCTCCTTCAGTTCGGAACGCGACATCGCCTGCTGCTTCGGCGACCACATCCTGGAAGCGCGGGTGCCGACGGTGAAAATCCTGTTCTTCAACAAGCTGCTGCCGCGGGCGCCGCTGGTGGGCGAGAACGAATATCTCGTCATCGGCGGCGACTACCGCGTGCGTGCCAGCTATCTCTAGGCGAGGGCCCATGCCAAACCATCGACCCACCTTGCGCGAACGGGCGCTGGGCGCCTACCTGGGCCTTGCCGTGGGCGACGCACTGGGCGCCACGGTCGAATTCCTCACCCAGCGCGAGATCGCGCACAAATACAAGGTTTATGACCGCATGGTCGGCGGCGGCTGGCTCAATCTGAAGCCCGGCCAAGTGACCGACGACACCGAGATGAGCCTGGCCCTGGGCCGCGCACTGCTGGCCGAGAAGGGCTTCTCCGCCCAGGCGGTTTGCGAGGCATTTGTCGCTTGGCTGCGCTCCAAGCCGGCGGATGTCGGCAACACCTGCCGACGCGGCATCCGCCGCTACATGGCCAACGGCAGCCTCGAAAGTCCCTTCAGCGACGGCGATGCCGGGAACGGTGCGGCCATGCGCAACGTTCCCGTCGTGCTCGCCACCCTGCATGACGAGGCGGCCTTCGCGGCCTGGACTCTGGGCCAGTGCCACACCACCCATAATCACCCCTTGTCCGATGGCGCCACCTTGGCTCTGGGGCGGATGACGCGCCGGATGATCCAAGGCGAAATGATCGTCGCCGCCCGCGAGGAATCCAACCGTCTGATCGCCGAACACCCGCAGTTCCGCTTTACCCCCTATCGGGGGCTCTGTTCGGCCTACGTGGTGGATACGGTGCAGACGGTTCTGCACCATTTTTTCGCGACAGACGGTTTCGAGCCCTGCCTGGTGGCGGTGGTCAACCAGGGCGGCGACGCGGACACCACGGGCGCCATCGCCGGCATGGTGGCAGGTGCCGCCTACGGCGTGCGTGACATTCCGCCGCGCTGGCTGAAGAAGCTGGACCGCAACGTCGCCCGCGAAATCGAAGAGCAGGTCGACCGGCTGCTTGACCTGGCCGGGGTCGCGTAGAAGGGCGGGGTCCAAGGCGAATCGCCGGTAGGTTATCCCTTCGACAGGACGATCCGCTGCGGTGATAAGGTTAAGCTCCGCCTCGCCTTCCGGGCCGCGGTTGACAGCCTGGAGGAACCACTGCAAAGTCGGCCTCGGTGGCTCTCGGTTGGGCGAGGGGACTGGGGGAATCGTGTCCGAAAAAATTGGACGGGGCTGGTATGGGGCGTCGCTGGTCGCAGCCGTTTGGCTGGTGGCGACGCCGGTTCTCGCCGACTCTCTCCAGGAATTTCTGGGCGCGGCTCAGGCCAGGGACCCGAAGCTGGAGGCGTTGCGCCACGACCGCGTCGGCGCCCAGGAAAAGGCCAAGGAAGCCTGGAGCGACTGGTACCCCGAGGCCTCGGTCAATGCCTGGGGCGGGCGGCAGAAGCAGAACCAGCCGGCGGGCACCCAGACCAACACGGTGGCCCGCGAGCACAGCCTCACGGTGACCCAGCTCCTTTACGACTTCGGCAAGACCGGTGCGGCCATCGACACGGCGGCGCTGCAGGAAGTGCGGGCCGACTTGGCGGTGATCGACGGGGAACAGGCCTTGTTCCTGGAGGCGGTCACGGCCTACGCCAACTTGATCCGGGCGCACGAAACCCTGCAGTTTGCCCGGCAGGCCGAGGCCAACGTACGCAGCCAGACCGGCCTGGAAGAAGCCCGTGTGCAGAGCGGCGGCGGCTACACGACGGACGTCCTGCAGGCCAAGTCCCAACTGGCCGGCGCCCGGGCCCGCCAAGTGCGCGCCGAGGGCCAGTACGAACAGGCGCTCAACCGGTTTCGCAGCGTTTTCGGGGAATTGCCCAAGGACATCGCCAAGCTGGTCAAGCCGAAGCTCGAGATGAATGTCCTGCCGAAGACGGTGGACGAGGCCCTCGCCCTGACGCTGGACCGCAGCCCGTCGCTCCGCCTGGCCAAGGTAACCGCCGACATTTCGCGCGAGCAGGTGCGGGCGGCCACGGCAAAGGGCTTTCTGCCGGTCATCGAGGCGGTGGGCGAACACAAGAAGCAGACCCATGTCGACGGAACCATGGGGGATAAGGAAACCGACACCGTCAAGGTTCAGCTCAAGCTGCCGTTCAACCTGGGCCTCACCGCGCTCAACAGCATCCGGGCGGCGGAAAGCGGGGTTTCAGCCTCGGAAAGCCGGGTACGCCAGGCCCTTGAGCAAGCCGAGGAGCAAGTGAGGAATGCCTGGCAGTCGTTGCAGACGGCGCTGGCCAACTGGCGCTATCTTCAGGATCAGGCGACCCTGGCCAATGCCTTTCTCGAGTTGGCGCGCAAGGAACGCGAACTGGGCAGTCGTTCGCTGCTGGACGTGCTGAACGGCGAGACGACGGCGATCAATGCCCTGAGCGACGCCTCGTCGGCCGAAGCCGACGTCACCATCGCGGCCGTCACCCTACTTTACCGAATGGGAACCTTGACCCGGGCGGAGATGACGAGCCTCGCCGCCGCTAAATAGAGGGCCGGCCCATGAACGAGCTTCTGCAAAGGCTGGCGGCACGGCGGGGCATCGTCGCCGAGATCCTGGCCGCGAGCTTCATCATCAATCTTCTGGGGTTCACCAGCACCATCTATGTGATGCAGGTGATGAACCGCTATATCGGTTTCGGGGTCGATGCCACCTTGATGACCCTGACCGTGGTCGCCATCATCGCGGTGGCTTTCGAAGCCGGCTTTCGCGAGGCGCGGACGCGCCTCGCCCGTCTGATCGTCCGGGAACCCAACCGGGTGCTCGCCGAGCGGACCATGGAAACCCTCCTGGAAAGCCGATTGGCCGGCCTGGAGAAATTGCCCCAGTCCCACCGCGGCGAGGTCATGCGCGGCATGGATGCCGTCGAGCAGACTTATTCGGCGACCAACTTGGCGGCCCTGACCGATCTTCCCTTCGCGTTATTGTTCCTGGGGGCTTTGTTCCTGCTGCATCCCGCCCTGGGAATGGTCGCCTTTCTGGCATCGGCGCTCCAGATCGCCGCCACGTTGCACAACCAGATGCGTCTTCGCGACCCGACCCGCCAGGTCGCCGACGCGCAGGCCGAAGTCAACCAGTCCATCGCCGCCGCCGTGGGCGCCGCGGACACGGTGCGCGCCTTCCTGGGGGCGGAGTTCGTCAAGCAACGCTGGGGCCGCGACCGCGAGGTTCTTTCCGGGCGGCGGGAAACCGTGGGCGGTCTGCAGGGCCTGGTGATGACCCTATCCGGGATGATCGGCGGGCTGCAGGGAGTCGCCATCATCTGCTTGGGCGGTATCCTGGTGGTCACGGGCAGCCTGACGGCGGGGGCCATGATCGGCGCCAATATCCTGGCGGGGCGGGCCCTGCAGCCGATTTCGCGCTTTGCCGCCATGCTGGAATCGATCTCCAAGGCCAATCAGGCGATCCGTCTGGCGGAGGACTTCGGAAAGCTGCCGCGCGAACGCCGGGAAGGAACCCTGCCGGACCGCCATGCCGGACACCTGGAACTGATCGACCTCGCCTTTTCCTTTCCCGGCGCGCCGATGCCCCTGTTCGAATCCCTTAGCCTGAAGCTGGCTCCGGGCGAGGTGCTGCTGGTGGTGGGAACCAACGGGGCGGGGAAGACCACCTTGGCCCGCCTGCTGGTCGGACTGCTGGAACCGCAACGCGGCCAGATTCTGGTGGACGGGATCGACCTCCGCCAGATCGACACCGGCTGGTGGCGGCGGCGGATCGCCTACCTGCCGCAGGAGCCTTCCTTCCTTCCCGGCAGCATTGCCGACAACTTCAAGGCGATCGATCCGAGCCTGGATCAGCGGCGCATGACCGAGGTCATCGCCGCCGCCGGGCTCAAAGCCTTCGTGGACGGCCAGGCCCGCGGCCTCGACACCCCGATCGTCGACGGCGGACGTACCTTGGCGGTGGGGGTGCGGCGGCGCCTGGCCCTGGCGCGGGCCCTGGTCAACCCGTCCCGCCTCGCCATCCTGGACGAACCGACCGAAGGCATGGACGCGGAAGGTACGGCGGCCCTGCACAAGGCGGTCAACGCCCTGGCCGCCGGGGGGGCCACCCTGATCCTGTTCTCCCACGATCCCAACGCGATGAAGGGTGCCACCTTCGTCCTGGACCTGGGGGTCAAGCCCGTACCCAGGTTGACGGCCGTCGCCCAACGGGAAAAGGTCCCAGGCGATGCGTGAGGATTTCCTGCGGCATGTCGAAAGGCTGCGGACGGCGTTCCGGGACCCCGAGATGGGACCGACGCACCTGTTCGTCGCCTTGTGCGGTGCGCTGTTCGCGGCGGTCCTGCTGAGCGGCTTCATCGGGCGGCTCGATATCGTCGCGGTGGCGACGGGGGAGGTGATACCCTCCACCCAGGTGAAGAGCATCCAGCACCTGGAGGGTGGGATCGTCTCGGAGATCTTCGTGCGGGAAGGCGAAAAGGTGGCGGTCGATCAGCCCCTGCTGGCCCTGCAGACCACGGCCAGCGAAGCGGACGTGAACGAACTCACCCTGCGCCTCGCCGCCTTGACGGCCGACCGTGGCCGGCTGGAGGCGGAACTCGCGGACAAGGGGGAGCCGGTCTATCCGGCCGACCTGGCGGAGAAGCACCCAGCCCTGGTGAAGCAATCGCGTGAACTGTTCCAGGCCCGCCGAGACCGGAAGATCAATGCGGTCCGCAAGCAGGAAGAGGCCATCACGCAGCACGAGCACGCCGTCCAGGAAATCGCGGCGCGGCTCAGGAATTCGCAGAATACCCTGAAGCTCCTGGGCGAGCGCATCGATATCAGCGAGCATATGCTCAAGCAGGAACTGTCCAGCCGCCTCAACCACCTGAGCCTGTTGCAGGAATCTTCGGTGCTGAAGGGACGTATCGAGGAGGATGCGGCCGGCCTGAAGCGCGCCGATTCGGCACTGAAGGAAGCCCGGGTCGAACTGGCCTCCCTGCGCCAGCGCTTCGTCGAGGAGGCGACCACCGACCTGTCCAAGGCCCGCCGCGACCTGGAGGAATTGAGCCAGCGCCTGGGCAAGTTCACCGACAACCTGGGCCGCACCGTGCTGCGCTCGCCGGTGGCCGGCACGGTCAAGACGCTCTACGTGGTGACCAAGGGCGGCGTGGTGCAGGCCGGAAAGACGGTGGCCGACATCGTTCCCGGCGAGGACCGGCTGGTCATCAAGGCCCGCATGCCCACCTACTACATCGGCTACCTGCGCGAGGGCCAGGCGGCGCGCATTCGTCTCGCCTATTCGGACGCCGCCCGCTTCGGCCACCTGGACGGGCGCCTGACCCTGGTCAGCCCCGATGCCGTGGTCACCGACAAGGGAGCCTTCTACGAGATCCGCATCGAGACCGACCGCGACGCCTTCGAGGCGGGGCCCCTCACCTATCGGCTCTATCCGGGCGTGCAGGTCACAGCCGACGTGCTGATCGGCGACCGCAGCATCTTCGAGTACCTGCTGTCGTCCTTTCTGGCGGGTTTCCAGGGGGCCATGCGGGAACTGTAGACGCCACAGCTTCGCCACAAAACCGGACTATACGAATCCGAGGACGCGCATCGGAGACGGCTCCGTCATGATCCCAAAGGCTCTGGCCTTCATCGTCGCGACGACCCTGGCAGGCGTGGCCCTCGCCGCCGACCGCCCGGGCATCGCCCAGGTCCGGCTGCCCGGCGTTGCCACCCTGCAACGGCCAGCCGCCATCGACAGTCCGCAGGCGCGGGCCGAACGCCTGCGCCTGCGCGACGAGGTTCGCTCCTTCCGCAGCCAGCGGAATAACCTTAGGGTGCAATAGTGTATGCAATTTTGAACTGGAAAGAGTTTCCCTGGGCTCTACAATAGGCGTCCATGGGGGAGGAAGGTGGGGTTCTGAGAGTCGAACTGGCCAAACGGGTGTCGAGGGAAGTCCGGCTGGCCGCCGCTCTGGTAGCGGCGACGGTGATGGTGTTGTCCGGCTGGCAGACCTGGAGCCACCACGACGACCAGATGGCGGCGGCCGAACGCTTGGCCTCCGCCCTGGTCCGCGCCGCGGAGGAGCGGGTGGGCGGCTCCTTGCGCAGCATCGACCTGCTGCTTCAGGATATCGCCAAGGAAGTCGCTGCGCAGCCGTTACCCGACGAGGTCACCTTCACGGCCTACTTGACGGCGCGCGCCGCCGCCTATCCGGAAGCCAAGACCGTCTTCGTGGTCGGGCAGGAAGGGATATCCCGTTACGCGACCGCCTCGGGATCGACGAACATTCATGTCGCCGACCGCGCCTATTTCCTGGAAAGCCGGGCCAGCAAGGACGATCCGTCCCTCTATCTCAGCGAGCCCCTGACCAGCCGCGCCCTGGGCACCAAGGTGATCTTCGCCGCCCGGCCGATCGTCGACGACGGCGGGGACTTCAAAGGCGTGGTGGTCGCCACCTTGAACCCGCGGTTCTTCCTCGAAGCGGTCGCGTCGATCACCGCCGGCGGCAGTGCCCGCGGCCTGTTGATGCACCGCGATGGCACGGTCTACGCCCGCGAGCCCGATCCGGACAAGTTCCTGGGGGTGAAGATGGTGAATTCGCCCATGTTGATTTCCCTCGCCAAGGCAGACTCGGGAACCTACCGGGCGTTGTCGCCTTTCGACGGGCTGGATCAGATCGTCGCCTACCGGTCCCTGGCCCACTACCCCCTGGTGGTGGGCGTCGGCGTGCCGCTGGACGGCTTCATGGCCGCTTGGCGGCGCAGCGCTGCGATCACGGCCCTGGTCAATGCCCTGCTGGCCGCCGTTGCCTTCGCCCTCGCCTTCGTTCTGGACCGTCGGCGGGACGAGCGCTTGCGTTCCCAGGCCCTGCTGGAGAATCAACAGGCCGAACTGACCCGCCACGCCGAGGCCTTGGAACGCTCCAACGCGGAACTGCGCCAGCTATCCCACGTGGCCGCCCACGACCTGCAGGAACCCTTGCGCAACATCACCAACTACCTGGGTCTGCTGGAAAGGCGCCATGGCTCCCATCTGGAAGGCGAGGCCCGCGATGCCGTCGACATCGCCATCGAAGGCAGCCGCCGGCTGCATCGCCTGATCCGTGACCTGCAGGAGTTCAGCGAAATCGGCGTCCACGAACGGCCGGCGGAGCGGATCGAAGTCGCCCGCCTGCTACGCGACGCCCTGGACGCCCTGGCCCCGGCTATCGAGGCCAGTCAGGCCCGGATCACCCACGACTCCCTGCCGGCCGTGGTCGCCGACGCGGCCCTGTTGGGCACGCTGCTCATGCAACTCCTGCGCAACGCCCTGATCTTCCGCCGGACGGACGAGCCGCCCGCCGTCCATGTATCGGCGGTGCGGGAGGGAGGCGAGTGGGTCTTCTCGGTGGCCGATAACGGCATCGGCATCGATCCCGATTACCATGATCGCATCTTTCGCATCTTCCAGCGGCTGCACGCCCAGGAGTCCTACGAGGGCACCGGTATCGGCCTGGCGCTCTGCAAGAAGATCGTCGAATGGTACGGCGGTCGGATCTGGGTCGAGTCCGCCGAGGGCCAGGGGAGCACGTTCTTCTTCACTCTGCCGGCGCCGGAGTGACCGCGGCCGGGACGGGCCGCCGGCTGCGGTCGGCCAAGCGGTCCAGGTAAAGGTAGATCACCGGCGTGATGTAAAGGGTGAGGAACTGGGACAGTACCAGTCCGCCCACCACCGCGATGCCCAGGGGCTGTCGGGATTCGGCGCCCGCCCCGAACTTCATGGCGATGGGCAGGGTGCCCATCAGGGCCGCCATGGTGGTCATCATGATGGGGCGGAAACGGCGCAGGCAGGCTTCCAGGATCGCGGTCTCGGCGTCCTTGCCTTCCTTACGCCGGGCCTCGATGGCGAAGTCGACCATCATGATGGCGTTCTTCTTGACGATGCCGATCAGCATGATCATGCCGACGAAGGCGGTCACCGACAGTTCCATCTTGAAGTAGCTCAAGGCCAGCAGGGCGCCGATGGCGGCGGACGGCAGGCCCGACAGGATGGTCACCGGGTGGATGAAACTTTCGTATAGCACACCCAGCACGATATAGATCACCACCACCGCCATCAGCAGCAAAAGCGGCAGTCCCCGGTTGGATTCCTGGAAAACCTGCGCGGTGCCCTGGAAGCTGGTGATGATGGTGCCGGGCACGTTCATCTCGGCTTCCGCGGTCTTGATCCGGTCGATGGCCTGGCTGAGCGCCACGCCTTCCTTCAAGTTGAACGACAGGGTGACGGCCGGCATCTGTGCCTGGTGTTGGATGGTCAACGGCCCCGTCGTCCGGGTCACCTTCACCAGGGCGTCCAGCGGCACCAGTTTGCCGCCCGTGCCGCGCAGGTGCAGCAGCGCCAGGGCGTCGGGACCGGATTGGTCGCGCGGCACCACCCCCATGACCACCTCGTAGTCGTTGGTCGGGGTGAAGATGGTGCTGATCTGGCGGGTGCTGTAGGCATAGGATAGGGCCTCCTCGATCTGCTGCACGGAAATGCCGGCGGCCGAAGCGCGGTCGCGGTCGATCAGCACGCGAGCCTGGAGGCTGGAAATCTGCAAGTCGGTGGTGACGTCGGTCAGTTCGGGAATCTTGCGCAACCGGACCAGCAGGCGGTCCGACCAATCGAACAACTCCTCCAGGTCGCTGGCCTGCAGGGTGTATTGATACTGGCTCTTGGTCAGGCGCCCGCCCAAGCGGATCAGCGGCGGGTTCTGCAGGAAGACCCGAATGCCGGGGATCTGCCCCAGTTTGGGCTTCAGTTCCTCGATGATCTGCTCGGGGCTCTTCTGCCGTTCCGGCTTGGGCTTGAGCTGCAGGAAGACGCGCCCGGTGTTGCCAGTCGCGTTGGGGCCGCCCGCCCCCACCGCCGACATGAAACCGTGGACGTCCGGATGCTGGTTGATGACCGCGGCCACCCGCTTCTGGCGCTCCATCATGGCCTCGAACGAGGTGTCCGGGTTGGTCTCGGTGAAACCGAAGATCAGGCCCGTGTCGTCGTTGGGCAGGAAGCCCTTCGGGGCCGAGGCGTACATCCAGCCCGACAGGACCAGAGTGCCGAGCGCCACCAGAAGGGTGAGGAAGCGGTGGCGCATCGCCGCCACCAGGGAGACTTCGTAGAGCCTGAGCCAGCCATCGAAGAATCGCTGCAGAAGGTTGTAGACGGAACCGTGCCTCTCCTCGGTCACCGGCTTGAGGAAGCGCGCGCAGAGCATGGGGGTGAGCGTCAGCGAGACGAAGCCCGACAGCAGCACGGCCACGCAGATGGTCACCGCGAATTCGTGCATCAGGCGGCCGATCACGCCCGGCATGAACAGTACCGGAATGAAGACGGCGGCCAGCGAGACGGTCATCGACAGGATGGTGAAGCCGATCTCGGCCGATCCCTTGAGGGCGGCTTCGCGGGGCGCCATGCCCTGTTCGATGTGGCGGTGGATGTTTTCCAGCATGACGATGGCGTCGTCGATGACGAATCCCACGGCCAGCGTCAGCGCCATCAGGGTCAGGTTGTTCAGCGTATAGCCCAGGTAATACATGGCGGCGAAGGTGCCGACCACCGATAGGGGCATCGCCAGGCTGGGGATCACCGTGGCCGGGATCGAGCGCAGAAACAGAAAAATCACCGCCACCACCAGCACCGTGGCGAGGATCAGGGTGAACTGCACGTCGCGGACCGAATGCCGGATGGAAACCGAGCGGTCGTACAGCACCTCCATCTCCATGGCCGCCGGCATCTGGGCCTGCAACTGGGGCAACATGGCGCGGATGTCGTCGACGATGGCCACCGTGTTGGTGTTGGGCTGGCGCTTGACGGCCAGCACGATGGCGCGGGTCTCGCGATGCCAACTGGCGATCTTGTCGTTGGCGACGCTGTCGGTCACCCGGCCCAGTTCCTCGAGGCGCACCGGTGCGCCGTTGCGGTAGGCGACCACGATCCGGCGAAAGCCCGCGGCGTCCAGCAACTGGCCGTCGGACTGTACGATGTAGGCTTGGCGGGGGCCGTCCAGAGACCCCTTGGCGATGTTGGAATTGCCCTGCGAAACGGCCTTGGCCACTTCGTCGATGGCGATGCCGCGAGATGCCAGGGCTTCCGGTTCCACCTGGATGCGCACCGCGTATTTCTGGCTGCCGTAGACTTCCACCTGGGCGACGCCCTTCAGGGTCGACATGCGCTGGGCGACGATGGTCTGGGCGAACTCGTCCACCTGGGACAGCGGCAACACCTCGGACTTCATCGACAGGTAGAAGATCGGCATGTCGGCCGGGTTGGACTTGCTGTAGTAGGGCGGCGAAGGCATCTCCTTGGGCAGGCTGCGCAGCGAGGCGGAAATGGCGGCCTGCACGTCCTGGGCGGCCGCATCGATGTCGCGGTCCAGCTTGAACTGAAGCGTGACGCTGGTCGCTCCCAGAGCCGAGGTCGAAGTCATGCTGTCCAGCCCGGAAATCAGGGAAAACTGCTTTTCCAGGGGGGTCGCCACCGAAGCCGCCATGGTCTCCGGGCTGGCGCCCGGCAGCTTGGCCGAAACGTTGATGGTCGGGAAGTCGACCGAGGGCAATTCCGCCACCGGCAGGGCCTTATAGGCCATGGCGCCGTATATGAGAATCGCCGCCATCAGCAGCGTCGTCATCACCGGCCGGCGGATGGAGAGTTCGGGGAGATTCATCCCGGCTTGCCGTTGCCCGGGGCCGCGCCGGCCGGCTTGCCCTTTTCGCGGATCGCCACCTTGGTGCCCGGCGCCAGACGGATATGACCTTCGGTGACCACCGTGTCTCCGGCCTCCAGTCCGGCACCGATCACCGCCTTGCCATCGTTCACCCGCAGCACCTTGACCGGGCGGACTTCAACTGTCTGGTCCGCCTTGACCAAGTAGGCCACGGTACCCTTCTGACTTTCCTGCACCGCTTCGGCAGGCACGGCGAGCACCGGTTCGTCCCCGCCCAATTGCAGGGCGACCCGGACGAACTGGCCAGGCCAGAGGATGCGGTCCTCGTTGGCGAAGGTGGCCTTGAGCCCGATGGTGGCCGTGTTGACGTCCACCGTGTTGTCGACGAACGTAACCTCCCCTGGGACGGCCCTGTCTTCTGCGTCGGCAGTGGTTACCGTGACCGTGGCGCCCCGGGAACCCGCCATGCGGGCGCGGACGTCGGCCAAGTGGCGTTCCGGGACCGAGAAGGAAACGTCAACCGGTTGCAGCCGGTGGATCACCACCAGCGCACCGGTATCGTTGGCCTTGACCAAATTGCCCTTGTCCACCAGGAGGGCGCCGACCCGGCCGTCGATGGGCGAGCGGATGGCGGTGTAGCCGAGTTGCACGCGGGTCACTTCCACTGCCGCGTCGTCGGCACGGATGGAGGCCTCCAGGGTGCCCAGCGTGGCCTGGGCCTTTTCGAACTGCTGGCGCGAGACGTGGTCCTTCTTGGCCAGTTCGGCGTATCGTTCCACGTCGTGGCGAGCGGTCGACAACTGGGCGCGGTTGCGCGCCAGATTGGCTTCGGCCTGGCGCAACTGAGCCTGCAGCGTGCGGGCGTCGAGGGTGAACAGGAGGTCGCCGGCCTTGACGTCCTGGCCTTCGGTGAAGGCCACCTGGACGATCTCGCCGTCGACCCGCGACTTGACCGCCACCACGGCGGAGGCCTTCACCGTCCCCACCGATCTCACCCGGAGCGGCACCACCTGGCGTTCGGCCTGGACGGCGAAGATCGGCACCACGGGCGGTCCGGCGGGCTTGGCGGCTTCGTCCTTGCCCTTGCCGAACTGCCACCAAAGGCCACCGCCGGCCGCGGCGACGACTAGCAGGACGGTCAAATAACGAAGACGTTTCAACGCAGGCTCCCGCCCTTCATCGGCCCAATATCCGTCCCAAGGGATGCCACATCATACCTTAACCTGGGATGAACGTCGCGTGATCCATGGGGAAAAGCCACGATTGACATATGACCGGCGCTGCGCAATCGTCCCGTCGCACCTTGGAGGACGGTCCCGTGATCGAACGCAAGCTGGAACAAACCATTTTCGCCAGCCGGTGGCTGATGGCACCCTTCTATCTGGGCCTGACGATCTGCCTGGGCCTGTTGACCGTCAAGTTCCTGCAGGAACTGATCCATATCGTCCCGCAGACCCTGGCCCTGACCGAAAACCAGATGATCCTGGCGGTCCTGTCGCTGATCGACCTGTCGCTGGCCGGAAACCTGCTCTTGATGGTGATTTTCGCCGGCTACGAGAACTTCGTGTCCAAGATCGATACCGGCGGCCACGAAGACCGGCCCGAGTGGATGGGCAAGGTGGATTTCAGTGGGCTGAAGCTCAAGTTGATCGCCTCCATCGTCGCCATCTCGGGCATCCACTTGCTGAAGGCCTTCATGAACGTCGAGGCGATGTCGAAGGAAAGCCTCGCCTGGATGGTCGGCATCCACATGGTGTTCGTGGTTTCGGGCGTGCTGCTGGCCCTGATGGACCGCATCATCGAGGGGCCGCCGCAGCATCGCTGACCGGGAGGCGAACCGTAACGGTGGTGCCGCCGCCGGGGACGCTCGCAATCTCCATGGTTCCGCCGTGGGCCTCCACCAAGCCCTTGGTGAGCGGCAGGCCCAGTCCCGTGCCTTCGTGGGAGCGGGTCAGCGCCGAGGCCACCTGTCCGAAAGGTGTCAGGGCTTTGGCGATCCCGGTGTCGTCCATGCCGATGCCGGTATCGACCACCGTGATTTGCACGCGGCCGATGCCGTCCCGTCCCACATCCAGGGAGACTTGCCCCCCGGCCGGCGTGAACTTCACGGCGTTGGTCAGAAGATTGACTAGGATCTGCTTCAGCCGCCGCCGGTCCGCCGGAAACGGCCGCATGCCCGAGGCGACGTGAGATGCCAGGACGACCTGTCCTTTCTCGGCACGCGGCCGAACGAGGCGCAGGGTCTCCTCGACCAGCTTTTCCGGGTCGACGGCTTCCGGATGCAGCTCCAGCTTTCCGGCCTCGATGGTGGAAACGTCGAGAATGTCGTTGATAAGCGCCAGCAGGTGCTGGCCGCTTTCCTGGATGTTGCCCAGGTATTCCTCGTAGCGCGGGTTTTCCAGCCTGCCGAAGGTGGCGTGCAGAATGACGTCGGAAAAGCCGATGATGGCATTGAGCGGCGTGCGCAATTCGTGGCTCATGTTGGCCAGGAACTCGGTCTTGGTACGGTTGGCGAGCTCCGCTTCCTCCTTGGCTCGGCGGAAGTTGTCGAGGGTTCGCTTGTGGTGGGCGATCTCCTGCACCAGGGCCGCGGTGCGTTCGCGCACCCGTTCGTCCAGCATGTCATGGGATCTTCGCAGCGTTTCCTCGGCCGCCTTGCGATGGCTGATGTCGCGTACGGTGAGAACCAGGAATCGACGCCCGGCCACCTCGGATGCCGAAGCCGCGACCTCGACCGCGGTGGTGGTGGCGTCCCGATGCAGCGCCATCATCTCGCAGGGAGTATCGCGGCAAACGGCGCTACCCAGCCGCTCGACGAACGTGCCCCCCAGTTCGTGGCGCAGCCAGCGTTCGACGGGCCCGCCCAGGATCTCATCCTTGGCGTAGCCGAACACGTCTTCCGCCTTGGGGTTGAATGCCTCGACGCGACCTTCCCCATCCAGGACCACCATGGCGTCGGGGATGTTCTCCAGGATGGCGTGCTCCCGGCTTTCCAGGATCTCCAGGTCCCGCTTCTGGCGGGCCAACTCCTGGCGGGCCAAGTCGATGTCCTCGGCCATGGCGACTAGTTCCTGGCCTTGCTGCTCCAGGATCGCCTTGGCCATTTCCAGTTCGGCGTTGGCGCGCTGCAGGGACTGCCCGCGATAGATCAGTTCGCGCTGCTGTTCCTTCAGTTCGGTGACGTCGGTGAGCGTGGTGACGATGCTGCCTTCCAGGGTGCGCTTCTGGTTGACGATGAAGTAGCGGTCGTCCTCGTATTCCAGGAATCCCTGGGCCGCGGGCATGCGGCATTCGTCCAGGCGCCGCCGGATCCACTCCTCGGGCGCCTCGTTCAGTTTCAGGAATCCGGAATGGGCGAGCCCCGTCACGACGTCGGCATAAGGCTGGCCGTGTCGTGGCGGGCCATTCTTGCTGGAAAAGCGTTCGGCGAACTTGGCATTGAACATGTCGAGCTGGCCGGCTTGGTTCCAGGCGGCGAATCCGTCGGCCATGCAGTCCATGGCGCTTTCCAGGCGCAGTTGATAGCGCACGCGCTCGGTGGCGTCGGCCCAGTAGCCGATCACGCCGCCGTCGGGCAGCAAGCGTTCCTTGATGTCGATCCAGCGGCCATCGGTCAGGCGCTCGGTGGTGACGCCCACCTTGGCGCGATGGGTCTTGAGGCGATCCTTGATCCAGCGATGGGGCGCCTCGACGACCAGCGAACCGGCGATCTCGCCGTTGGCCACGAGAATCTTGAGAATATCCTCGAACTTCAGGCCGACGACATCGTCCAATTCCTGAAGCGAACGATAGATGAAGCGAAAGTGTTCGTTGCAGTAGACAAGGGTGTCGGAAGGGTCGAACAAAGCCAGCCCGACCCGCAGGTGGTCGAACGACCTCAGCGTTCGCTGGTTCTCATCCCCGTCATTCGACATCATCGTGCGGATGCCGCCATTGCTTGTGCGAGATGGACTGGCGAGATGCCCTTTCGAGGCGGTCGGACGCCCCCTGTTTGCGGTCACCTTACCTCAGGTCGCGACGCATTCCCAGCGTTTCGAGGGCCGAGAGAGATCGGGCGACATCCGTCTTGACTCGGAAACGGCGAGGGCCGACTTTGCCCCCGAGAGGAAGGGACGGGCCATGGACCAGCAGAAGTTCGAATTCGTCACCAAGCTTCTGAAGGACCGCTCCGGGCTCGTCCTTTCGGTGGACAAGGCCTACCTGATCGAGAGCCGCCTGGCGCCCATCGCCAAGAAATACGGTCATGCCACGACGGACTACCTGATCGACCGCCTGCGCGACGGGCGCGACGAGGCGTTGGCGCACGAAATCACCGACGCCATGACCACCAACGAGACCTTTTTCTTTCGCGACGGCAAGCCCTTCGATTTTTTCCGCCAGACCCTGATTCCCGCCTTGGCGGATTCCCGGAGCCAGACCCGTAGTCTCCGGGTCTGGTGTGCCGCCGCCTCCACCGGCCAGGAGCCCTACACGCTGGCGATGATCCTCAGGGAGGAGTTGAAGCGCCTTCCCGATTGGAAGCTGGAAATCGTCGCAACCGACATTTCCACCGAGTCCCTGGCGCGCGCCCGCATGGGCCGCTATTCGCAGTTCGAGGTGCAGCGCGGCTTACCCATCCAGCTTCTCGTCAAGTATTTCAAGAAGCAGGACGAGATGTGGGAGATCAGCCCCGAGGTCCGCTCGATGGTGGACTTCCGGTCTTTCAACCTGCTGATGCCTTTCGCATCGCTGGGACGGTTCGACGTGGTGTTTTGCCGCAACGTTCTGATCTACTTCGACATCCCGACCAAGACCGATATCCTGAACCGCATGAGCCGCCAGATGGCCGACGACGCCCACCTGTTCCTTGGCGGTGCGGAGACCGTGCTGGGCATCACCGAACGCTTCAAGGCCCTGAGCGGCGAGCGGGGCGTCTACCAAGTCAACGGCCGGCCATGAGTTACGTCGTCTGGCAGGAGAAATTCCGCATCGGCATTCCCGAAGTGGACGATGACCACAAGATGCTGTTCGACCTGATCGACCAGTTCCACGAAGCCTATGCGCGAGGATCGGCGTCGCACGACCCGGAAAGGGTCTTCTCCGTTCTTCTTGCCTATACGGACCGCCATTTCGTCCGCGAGGAAGGGCTGATGCGCGATGCCGGCTATGGCGGTCTGGCCGCCCATGTCTGCGCCCATCGGGCGCTGCGGCTGGACGTCGTCGCATTCTACGAACGCTTCCGGCGTGGGGAGCAAGCGGGCCTCTGCCTCGAACTCCTGGCCTTCCTGAAGAACTGGCTGCACTTCCATATCATGGAAGACGACATGGCCTTCAAGAAGGTCTTCCGGCCTGGGGGATAGTCCGGCACACCTCGCCACAAGAAGCGGCAAAAAAGGAAGGGCCGCGGCGGTTGCCCGACGCGGCCCCGATCCATCGTTCGGCAGGAACGGGCTTACATGCCCATGTCGCCCATTCCGCCCATTCCGCCCATGCCGCCCATGCCGCCGGCGCCGCCCATGGCATCCTTCCGCTCGGGCTTTTCGGCGATCATGGCTTCGGTGGTGACGAGCAGGCCGGCCACCGAGGCGGCATCCTGCAGGGCGGTACGCACGACTTTGGTCGGATCGATGATGCCGGCCTTCATCATGTCGCCGTACTGCATCGACTGCGCGTCGAAGCCGTAGTTGGTGTCCTTGGCTTCCAGCAGCTTGCCGGCCACGACGGCACCGTCGGTACCGGCGTTCTCGGCGATCTGGCGCACCGGGGCCTGGAGGGCGCGGCGCACGATCTCGACGCCGACCTTCTGGTCTTCGTTGGCGACCTTGACCTTATCGAGGGCACGGGTGGCGTAGAGCAGCGCGGCACCGCCGCCGGCCACCACGCCTTCCTCGACCGCGGCCCGGGTAGCGTGCAGGGCGTCGTCGACGCGATCCTTGCGCTCCTTCACCTCGATCTCGGTGGCGCCGCCGACCTTGATCACCGCCACGCCGCCGGCCAGCTTGGCCAACCGCTCCTGCAGCTTCTCGCGGTCGTAGTCGGAGGTGGTCTCCTCGATCTGGGCGCGGATCTGGCCACAACGGGCGACGATGTCGGTCTTCTTGCCGGCCCCTTCCACGATGGTGGTGTCTTCCTTGGTGATGACCACCTTCTTGGCGCGGCCCAGCATGTCCAGCGTCACGCTTTCCAGCTTGATGCCCAGGTCTTCCGAGATCACCTGGCCGCCGGTGAGGATCGCGATGTCCTCCAGCATGGCTTTGCGGCGATCGCCGAATCCGGGGGCCTTGACCGCCGCGACCTTGAGGCCGCCGCGCAGCTTGTTGACCACCAGGGTCGCCAGCGCCTCGCCCTCGATATCCTCGGCGACGATGATAAGCGGACGGTTCGACTGGACGACAGCCTCGAGCACCGGCAGCAGCGGCTGCAGGCCGGAGAGCTTCTTCTCGTGGATGAGAATCAGCGCGTTCTCCATCTCGCAGGTCATCTTTTCGGCGTTGGTGACGAAGTAGGGCGAGGTATAGCCGCGATCGAACTGCATGCCTTCGACCACGTCCAGTTCGGTGGTCAGGCCCTTGGCCTCTTCCACGGTAATGACGCCTTCCTTGCCGACCTTCTCCATCGCCTGGGCGATCAGCTTGCCGATTTCCGCCTCGCCGTTGGCCGAAATGGTGCCGACCTGGGCGATCTCCTCGCTGGTCGAGACCTTCTTGGAGCGCTTCTTGACGTCGGCCACGACGGCCTCGACGGCCAGATCGATGCCGCGCTTGAGGTCCATCGGGTTCATCCCGGCGGCGACGGCCTTGTTGCCGGCGTGCACGATGGCTTGGGCCAGCACGGTCGCAGTGGTGGTGCCGTCACCGGCCTCGTCCGAGGTCTTGGAAGCGACTTCCTTGACCATCTGGGCACCCATGTTCTCGAACTTGTCGGCCAGTTCGATCTCCTTGGCGACGGTGACGCCGTCCTTGGTGATGCGCGGAGCGCCGAAGGCCTTGTCGATAACGACGTTGCGGCCCTTGGGGCCCAGCGTCACCTTGACCGCATCGGCCAGGACATCGACGCCACGCAGCAAACGCGTGCGGGCATCGGTGGAAAAGCGTACTTCCTTGGCAGGCATGATGTTCGTCCCTTTCTCGTGTGGGGCGGAAAATTACTTCTTTTTGGCCTTGGCGGCCTTGGCGTCGGCTTCAACGATACCGAGAATGTCGGACTCCTTCATGATGAGGAGTTCCTCGCCATCGAGTTTGACCTCGGTGCCCGACCACTTGCCGAACAGCACCCGGTCGCCGGCCTTCACGTCCAGCGGTTGCAGTTTGCCGTTTTCGTCCCGCACGCCCGAACCGACGGCCAGGATTTCGCCCTCCATGGGCTTTTCCTTGGCGGTGTCGGGAATGATGATGCCACCCGCGGTCTTGGTGTCCGACTCGACGCGACGGACCACGACGCGGTCATGCAGCGGCCTGAACTTCATGGTATAGACCTCCACGAACCCTTGAAAATCCAATGAACGGGGCGGGCTGCTAGCACTCACCCCGCATGAGTGCCAACCATCTAGGCCGCGTAGGCGTCGCTGTCAAGGGGGTGAGGTTGAGGCGCACAGAAATATACACCGTTTTTGTTATTTACAATCCAATAACATGCAATATATTGTATTTTATGCTCGACAAAGCGAAAGATAGGCCCATGTTCGACGCTCGCCCCTTCATCCAGATCCAGGAAGGCTTTGCCGGGAATGTCGCTCCTTTCGCCGCATGGCAGATGCTGGCGGCAGACCCGCGCTTGGTCATGGTCGATGTGCGGACGGAAGCCGAATGGAATTTCGTCGGGCATCCCGACCTGTCGTCCCTGGGCAAGGAACTGAAGTTCGTTCAGTGGCAGCTTTTCCCGGGCATGGCGGCCAATCCGGACTTTGCCGTCCAACTGGAAAAGGCGGTGCCGGACAAGGATACGCCCATCTTGTTCATCTGCCGCATCGGCCAACGGTCCCGCCACGCGGCGGTGGCGGCGACGGCGCAGGGTTACCGCTGCTGCTATAACGTGGCCGACGGATTCGAGGGCAAGCCCGACGAGGCCAAGCACCGCGGCCTTCTGGGCGGCTGGAAGGTGGAAGGCCTGCCCTGGGTACAGTACTGAGGGTGGAAACGCGCCGCGGCTGCGGTTAGATTGGACGACATGACCGCCCCGCTTGCCGCCATCGACCTGCCCGACGAGGAAGCCACCCGCCGCCTGGGGCGTCGGCTGGCCGGCGTCTGCCGGCCGGGCGACGTCTTCGCCCTGGCGGGCGACCTGGGTTGCGGCAAGACGGTGCTGGCCCGGGCCTTCATCGCCGCCTGCGAGGGCCACGACGAGGAAGTCCCCAGCCCCACCTTCACCCTGGTGCAGACCTACGAGACCGGCCGCGGTTCCCTTTATCATTTCGACCTCTACCGGTTGGAGCGGCCGGACGACGCCTACGAACTGGACATCGAGGAAGCCTTCGCCGAAGCCATATCCCTGATCGAATGGCCGGAGCGCCTGGGGCACCTGTTGCCCCCTTCCGCCCTGACGGTTGGGCTCGCCCATGCCGGGGGCGATGCCCGCCGGGCCGTGCTGTCCGGCCCCCCCGCCTGGGCACCCCGCATCGAGGAGGCCGGACTTGTCCGATAGGCAGCAAGCCATCGCCGATTTCCTTCAGGCCGCCGGATGGGGCGGGGCGGAACGGCGCAAGCTGGCCGGCGACGCGTCCTTCCGCAAGTACGACCGGGTCTTCCTGGCCGGGCGGCGGGCCGTGCTGATGGATGCCCCGCCGCCCCAGGAGGACGTGCGCCCCTTCGTCCGGGTGGCCCGCCACCTGTCCGGCCTGGGGCTCAGCGCCCCCGCCGTCCTGGCCGAGGACGTGGACCGGGGTTTCCTGCTGCTGGAGGATCTGGGCGACGACACCTACACCCGCATGCTGGCGAACGGCGGCGACGAGCGGGCGCTCTACGAACTGGCGACCGATGTGCTCATCGACCTTCACCGCCGGGCCGCCGTCCTGCCCGACGGCCTGCCGCCCTACGACGACGACAGGCTGCTTGCCGAAGCCTGCCTGGTCACCGACTGGTACATGCCCGCTGTTCTGGGCCATCCGACGCCGGAGGACCTGCGGCGGGACTATGCCGGGGTTTGGAAAAATCTGTTTCCCGTCGTCCGCGCCCAGCCGCCTGTCCTGGTGCTGCGCGACTATCACGTCGACAACCTGATGTGGCTGCCCGGACGCGAGGGAACGGCGCGCTGCGGCCTGCTCGACTTCCAGGACGCGGTGGCGGGGGCCGGCGCCTACGATCTGATGTCCCTGGTCGAGGATGCGCGGCGCGACATCGCGGATTCGCTGCGCGATGGCATGGTCGAACGTTATCTGTCCGCCTTCCCGGCCCACGACCGCCGCGCTTTCCGCGATGCCTTCGCCATCCTGGGAGCCCAGCGTCACGCCAAGGTGATCGGCATCTTCACCCGGCTCTGCGTCCGCGACGGCAAGCCTGGCTACCTGGTCCATATCCCGAGGGTCTGGCGCTTACTGGAACGTTCATGCCAACATCCCGTCATGGCGCCGGTGGCCGCATGGCTCGACCGGCATCTGCCCAAAGATAAACGGATCATCCCGCCATGCCCGAACGCCATTCCGTGATTCCCAAGGTCGGCATGGTGCTGGCGGCCGGCAAGGGGCT
Source organism: Magnetospirillum sp. WYHS-4 (assembly GCA_039908345.1). Taxonomy (NCBI): domain Bacteria; kingdom Pseudomonadati; phylum Pseudomonadota; class Alphaproteobacteria; order Rhodospirillales; family Rhodospirillaceae; genus Magnetospirillum; species Magnetospirillum sp. WYHS-4. Next base: position 1,556 of record JAMOBD010000027.1, on the reverse strand, counting down.
GCGCATGCGCCCGATCACCGACCGCCTGCCCAAGCCGCTGATCAAGGTCGGCGACCGTTCCATGCTCGATCATGCCCTCGACCGCCTGCAGGACGCCGGCGTCGAAACCGCGGTGGTCAACGTCCACCACCTCGGCCACCTGATCGTCCAGCACCTGCGGTCACGGCTTCTGCCGCGCATCCTGATTTCGCGCGAGGACGGCGAACTGCTGGAAACCGGCGGCGGCGTCAAGAAAGCCCTGCCGCTGCTGGGCGAGGCGCCCTTCTTCGTCGCCAACGGCGACGTGCTGTGGCTGGACGGCTACCGGCCGGCCCTGCACCGCCTGGCCGAAGCCTGGGATGGCGCCCGAATGGACGCTCTGCTGATGCTCCATTCGACCGTGGACGCCTATGGCTACGACGGCGTCGGCGACTTCCAGCTCGATCCCGAAGGCCGCATCGCGCGCCGGGCCGAAGGCGAGGTCTCGCCTTACCTCTATACCGGCGTGCAGATCCTCCATCCGCGCCTGTTCCAGGGCGCGCCGGAAGGGCCCTTCTCCCTCAACCTCCTCTACGACAGGGCCATCGCCGCCGGGCGCCTGTTCGGCATGCAGCACGACGGCGAGTGGTTCCATATCGGCACGCCGGACGGCCTGGCCGAAGCGGAAACCTACCTGCGCGACCGCTACCCCGGCCGCGAACGGCGGTCGACCTGACATGGGGGCCCCGCGGGTCTACAGCATCCCGGCGGGGACGCCTTTCGTCGATGCCCTGGCGGCCGGTACCGCCCGGATCGCCGGGCCGGCGCCGGAAGACTTGGCGGGCGTGCTGCTGCTGCTGCCGACCCGGCGCGCCGGGCGGGCGCTGCGCGAGGCCTTTCTCAGACGCAGCGGCGGCCAGCCCCTGCTACTGCCGCGCATGATGCCCCTGGGCGACCTGGACGAGGACGAACTGGCGCTCGAATCCTGGAACGCCGAAGGCGGTCTGGACGTGGCGCCGGCGATTTCCCCCTTGCGGCGACAGATTTTGCTTACCCGATTGGTGATGGCCTTCGAGAAGCGGCCCGGCATCCCGCCCGAGCAGGCCGCCCTGCTGGCCGCCGAACTGGCCCGGCTGCTGGATCAGGTGCGGACCGAGCGTCTCGACTTTGCCTGCCTGCCCGCCCTGGTGCCCGAGATGTACCGGCATTCGGAACACTGGCGGGTGGTGCTGGAATTCCTCTGTATCCTCACCGAACGCTGGCCGGCGGTGCTGGAAGGCGAGGGGGCGCTCGATCCCGCCGACCGCCGCAACCGGCTGCTGGAGGCAAGGGCTGGCCTGTGGCGCGCCCGGCCACCGGAGCATCCGGTGATTGCCGCCGGCTCCACGGGCACCGTACCGGCCACCGCCGACCTGCTGGCCGTGGTGGCGGACCTGCCCCAAGGTGCCGTGGTGCTGCCTGGCCTCGACCGTTCGATGGACGACGAGAGTTGGGCGGCCCTGGAACCCACCCACCCCCAGTACGGCATGGCCCGCCTGCTGGCGCGTCTGGGCCTGGACCGGCGCGCCGTGCCCGATTGGCCGGCGCCCGGCGTGCCC